>JBIHZT010000006.1:0-20327 GCA_044240265.1 Luteolibacter sp.
GAACGCAATCCCATCCGCACCGCCGAGTGGATGTCGCAAACAACCGACCCGCGCGCGGCCTACTGCCCCTTCGCCTACGGTTACTCGAACTACTCGCGGCCGCGTTATGCTCCATTTCTCCTCAAAGCCGGCGGCCTTATCACCTATCAGGGGAAACGCCTGCGCTCCACCCTCGGCGGTGCCGGCGTCGCGGTTTCCTCGAAAACCAAGCACCCGCAAGCCTGCATGGACTTCGCCCGCTTCACCGCCGCGCCCGAGACCCAGATGGGACTCTATTTCCAATCCGGCGGCCAACCCGGCCACCGCGCGGCCTGGACCGATGACGCGGTGAACGACGCATCCCACAACTTCTTCCGCGACACGCTGCAAACGCTCGACGAGTCCATCCTCCGCCCGCAATTCCCCGGCTACATGGACTTCCAGGACGCCGCCACGCCCGTCGCACATGCCTGCGTGAGCGGGGCTATCCCGCCAGCTGTTGCCGCAGCGGAAATCAACCGGCTCTATCAAAGCCATTTCATCGTCAGCCAATCATGAAGCCTCTTGAAAATCTCATCGTCCTCGACTTCTCCCAGTTTCTGGCAGGTCCCGCCGCCGCCATGCGCCTCGCCGATCTCGGCGCCCGCGTGATCAAGATCGAGCGCCCAGGCACCGGCGACATCTGCCGCCAACTCTACATTTCCAACCTCGGCGTCGAGGGTGACAGCACGCTCTTCCACTCGATCAACCGCAACAAGCAGGGCTACTCCGCCAACCTCAAGGATCCCGCCGATCTGGAGAAAATCCGGCACCTCATCGCCAAGGCGGATGTCCTGATCGAAAATTTCCGCCCCGGTGTGATGGATAAGCTCGGTCTCGGTTATGAGGCCGTCCGGGCCATCAACCCGCGCCTCGTTTACGCCACCGTCACCGGCTACGGCAGCGAAGGCCCGTGGGTCGGCAAACCCGGCCAGGACCTGCTCGCGCAGTCGATGTCCGGCCTCTCATGGCTCACCGGAAACGAAGGCGACGGACCGGTCCCCATGGGCCTCGCCGTCGCAGACCTAACCGCCAGCGCCCACCTCGTCCAAGGCATCCTCGCCTGCCTCGTCCGCCGCGGCGTGACCGGCGAGGGAGGACGCGTCGAAGTCAGCCTGTTGGAGTCCATCCTCGATCTCCAGTTCGAAGTCATCACCACCCACCTCAACGATGGAGAAAAAGCCCCGCAGCGCAGCTCCGTCCGGAATGCGCACGCCTACCTCGGCGCGCCCTACGGCATTTACCCCACCGCAGACGGCCACCTGGCGCTTGCCATGGGCTCCATCCCGGTGCTCGGCGAGTTACTGGACTGCCCCGCGCTGCTAGCCTATCAGGAGCGGCAGTCGTGGTTCGACCAGCGCGATGAAATCAAGGTGATCCTCTGCGACCACATCGCGTCGCGCCCGACCGCACATTGGCTTTCCATCCTCGAACCCGCCGACATCTGGTGCGCTGATGTCCTGAGCTGGGAACGCCTCCGGCAAACCGAAGGTTACCGCGTGCTCGACATGGAACAGGAGATTCTCTGCACCGCCGGCACCCCGCTCAAGACGCTGCGCTGCCCGATCCACATCGACGGCGGCATCTCCAAGTCCTCCGTCGGCGCGCCCGCCATCGGGCAGCACACCGCCGCCATCGATGCGGAGTTCTCGATCTAGTTATATATCAAAAAACCCAATGTCCTTTCCCATTCTCGGAATTCTGCTCCATGCCGTCGGCGCGCTCGCCGCAGGCATTTGTTTCACACCTCAGCACAAGGTCCGGAACTGGACTTACGAATCATTCTGGTTCTGGATGAGCCTCAGTTCGTGGTTTCTCCTGCCCATTCTCGGCTCTCTGCTTTTCATCCCGGACCTGTCCGGAGTGATCGCCGCCGCGCCGCGGGATGCGATGTGGAAATCACTCGGTTATGGCGCGGCATACGGCTTCGGCGGCATGGCCTTCGGCTTTGCCATCCGCCACGTGGGCTACTCGCTCACCTACGCGCTGGCGGTCGGCCTGTCCGCCGTGTTAGGCTTTTTCCTGACGCCGCTCATTCAAGGCACCCTCGGGAAAATCACGTCCAGCGCGGGAGGTAACGCCGTTCTAACGGGAGTGGGCGTCGGTTTCGTCGGCATCATTCTCTGCGGCCTTGCCGGACGCCGCAAGGAAGTGGAAGCCAAAGCCTCCGGCAGCGATCCTCACAGCACCTTCAATCCTGCCATTGGAATTCCGCTCTGCGTGCTGGCCGGAGTTCTATCCGCCCTCTACAGCCTCGCGCTTGGCTCGGCCGATCCCATTGCCGAAATCGCCCTGGGAAAAGGGGCCAATCCCGAACTCGTGATGAACGTGCGGTTTCTCTTCGCCAGCACCGGAGCGTTCCTCAGCACCCTGCCGATCACCCTCTGGCAGCTCGCGAAAAAGGGCAGCCTGGCAGAACTCGCCGGCGCGGGTGCCCACGGCATGCCGGGCGCTCCGATGAATATTTTCTGGGGCTGCCTCGCCGGATTTCTCTGGTATCTCCAGTTCATCTTCTACGGCATGGGCCACAACCGCATGGACACGCTCGGCGTCGCCAGCTGGCCGCTGCACATGATCATGCTCATCCTCTTCAGCACCCTGGTCGCCATCATCCGCCGCGAGTGGTCGGATTGCTCGCCGGGCACCAAGCGCTTCATCAGCATCGCCATCGGCATACTGGTGCTCGCCGTGCTGGTCATCGGCTACGGCAATCACTTGAATCAGGCACCTGCGACCCATTGATCCCCATGAAAAAGCTCCTGCTGCCATTCCTGCTAGTTGCCTCATTCGCATCCGGCGCCGAGCCGATGCTCCCGGATATGGCGGAGACGCCGCGCATGAAGGACTGGCGGGACATGAAATACGGCATGTTCCTGCACTTCGGAATGAGCACCTTCACCGGTAACGAACTCGATCCCGGTGACCAGCCCTCCACCACCTACGCGCCGGAAAACATCGATGCCTACCAGTGGATCCGCGTCGCCAAGGAAGCCGGAATGAAATACGCCGTGCTAACTTCCAAACACGTCGCCGGCCACTGCCTGTGGGACAGCAAGGTCCAGTTCCGCGGCAAGGAATTCGATTATGACGTCGCCACCAGCAGCAACAAGACCGACGTCGTCCGCGCCTTCATCGATGCTTGCGGAAAAAATGGCATCGTTCCCGGGCTCTATTATTGCCTGCTGGATTTTCGTAACAACTCACTCAAACACGAGCACCAATGGGGAGCCTTCCTGCTGCCGGATGATTTCTTCCAACTCGCCAAGGACCAGCTCACCGAGCTTGCCAAAAACTACCCGGAAGTCCGCTACTACTGGCTGGATATCCCGCGTGCCGCCAGCCCCGCCCAGCGCGCCGCGCTCTATGACATGCTCCGCCGCTTGAATCCGAAGTGCGTTGTTTTATTCAACCAGGGATTCATCGATCCCAAAAAACTCAAAACCCTCACGGTGGAAAACACCAAGGCCGTTTCATGGCCCACGGACATCCTCAACAGCGAGCGCGATGTGATTCCCGAGCCGTTCGTCAACCAACAGACATGGCAGGAAAAACCGTATTTCCTCGGCTACGAACATTGCGACGTGGTCGGTAAACATTGGTTCTGGACCGCCGACGACGAGGCCCGCCCCACTGAGAAACTCTTCTCGCTTTACGACGGAACCCGGAAAGCGGGCGGCAACCTGCTGCTCAACGTCGGCCCGGACCGCAGCGGAAAACTCACCGAGTGGCAGATCGAAGCACTGACGAAACTTAAAGAAAAGATCCAACCCTGAACCACCATGGAACGCAAACCCCATAACACGCCCAAGGAACAACACGCATCCGTCCCCGTCTGGAACGCCGAGGACTGGTTCTATGAAGACATCGTCATCGGCCACCAGATCCGCTCGATCCGCCGCACGATTTCCGAAGGCGAGAGCATGCAGTTCAACGCGCTGGTGCTCGACATGCACCCGTATGTCGCCGACGAGATTTTCGCCCGCGAGCAAGGCATCTTCGGCAAGCGCCTCGTCGCCGGAGCCTTCGTGTTCTCCGCCGGTCTCGGCCTCGTCGCCACCAACTGCGTGAACGCCTTCAGTTATGGCTATGACAAACTGCGTTTCATCAAACCGGTCTTCATCAACGACACGATCTATACCATCAAAACCGATCTCGAAAAATCGCCGAAGTCTCCCGATATGGGACTCTACCGCGCATCATACGAGATTTTCAAAAACGACGGCGAACTCGTCCTCTACTGCGAGCACATCCAGACCGTCAAATACCGCCACCCGGAAAACTTCGCCGCCAAGTAGGCCATGCACCGCATCGACACCCATCTGCACCTGATCGATCCGGCGCGCTTCAGCTACGACTGGACCGCCGGCTTTCCCGCTCTGGCAGGACAAGCATTCCGCGTGGCGGAATACCGCGCGGCAGCGGCGGAATCCGCCATCAGCGAGTCGATCTTCATCGAGGTCGATGTCCCCGGCAACGAGTCCAATGCCGAAGCTGACTATTTCTGCTCACTCGCGGAAGATCCCGCCAACCGCATCTCAGGCGTCATCGCCGCCTGCCGTCCGGAACACGCGGATTTCCCCGCGCAACTCGAAGCCACCGCCCACCCGCGGCTCATCGGCTACCGCCGCGTGCTTCACACCCAGCCGGACGAACTCTCCACCACCCCGCTCTTCCGCGAGAACGTGGCACGCATCGGCAAGGCAGGCCTGACATTCGATCTCTGCCTGCTGCCGCGCCAGCTCGCGGCCGGTGCCGCCCTCATCGACGCCTGCCCGGACACCCGCTTCATTCTCGACCACTGCGGAGTGCCCGACATTGCCTCCGGCGACCTCGCCTTCTGGCGGGAGCAGCTCCGCGAAATTTCCCGCCGCCCGAATCTCGCCTGCAAGATCTCCGGCATCATCGCCTACGCCGCCGGCGAAATCACTGCGGACACCCTGCGACCGGTCGTCGAACACGCCATCGACTGCTTCGGCTGGGACCGCCTCGTCTGGGGCAGTGACTGGCCGGTCTGCAATCTCACCCGCGACCTCGCCAGCTGGACGCGTCTCCTTGATGAAATCCTATCCGGCTCGTCCGAAGACGAACTCGCCCGACTCTATCATCACAACGCGCGGCAAATCTACCGCATCGTCCCCATACCCACCGCATGAAATTGTTCCGAAAGACTCCGGCGTTACTCCTCCTCTCTGTGCTCGCCTCGGCAGTCGTGAGGGCTGATGAACACTCGAACGATGTCATCTGGAACACCCCCGGGAAAAATTCCTCCGACTCCATGCCTTTGGGAAATGGCGAATTGGGGATCAATCTCTGGGTCGAGGAAAACGGCGACCTGCTCTTCTATATCGGCCGCAACGACACCTTCAGCGAGGTTTCCCAACTCTGCAAAGCGGGCCGGATCCGGGTGGCGCTTTCGCCAAATCCGTTCCTTGCGGGAGTCCCCTTCCGCCAGGCGCTCAAGCTCCGCGACGGGGTCTGCGAAATCACCGCCGGGGCTTCCGGGAAGGAAGTCAGTCTCAAGGTGTTTGTGGATTCCGCTTCGCCGGTGGTTCACGTGTTAGGCAAATCCGGCCAGCCTATCCTGGTCACCGCGAAAGTGGAAAGCTGGCGCAAGGAACCCCAGGTGGTGCCCGACGAGTCGGCATGGACGCTGGCCAAGGGTCCGAACAAAATCATTCAGTCCGCCGACATTTTTCCCAAAGCCGGAAGGAATTCCGTAAGTTGGTATCACCGCAACGAAAGCTCGTTGGCGTTCGAGGAAACCATCCGCGTGCAGTCGCTGGAACCGATCCGCAACACGCTCAAGGATCCGCTGCTGCACCGCACCTTCGGCGGTTGGGTCACCGGAGCCGGTTTCGAATCGACCGATGATCTCACCCTCGCCACACCGCGACCGGTCAAGGATTTCCATCTGCGCGTCGCCAGCCCCAGCGAGCAGACGCCCACCGCGGAGGCCTGGTTGAAATCGGCCGAGTCCATCGCAAAATCCGCTGAGGATGGACAAGCGGCGCTTACCCGCACAGCAGCCTCCTGGCGGAAGTTCTGGGATCGCTCCTGGGTGATCTGTGAGACGGGTGCCGGCTTCGACGTGCCGGTGAATTCTAATCCCGTGAGGATCGGAGTGGACTCGGCGGGCGGCAATCGTTTCAGCGGAGCCATCGGGTCCATCAATTTGATAGGCAATGTGATGACCGCTGCCGACATCGCCGGACGTGCGAAGTCAGGTCCGCAAATCAAGACCCCGGACACGCTCGCCGCGCCTTCGTTCAAGCAAGGCCTCGGCATCGAGGGATGGATCAAACCGGATTCGGGCGCCGCCGCACGCATCATCGACAAAGTCACGGCGGGCGCGGAAGATGGATTTTTGTTCGACATCCAACCGGACGGAAAACTTCGTCTGATCATAGGCTCCGCGACCTTGGTATCACCGGATGTGCTCAAGCCCGGCCAATGGCAGCATGTTGCCGCCACCTTCGATCCCAAGCTCGCGGCGATGGCGATCTATCTGGATGGCAGGATGGTCGCGGAGCTGCCATCCGCGATTTCCCCCACCGGGACTACCAAGCACGGGCTTTTCCTCGGACAGGACAAGGTTTCGCCGGACATCGCCAGCATGACGGTGGGCAAGGCGCACACGCTCCAACGCTACATGCAGGCCTGCGCCGGGCGCTCGGTTTTCCCGATCAAGTTCAATGGCAGCATCTTCACCGTCGAGCCGAAGCCGCTCGGCATCGACGCCAATCCCGACTGGCGGCGCTGGGGCGATTGCCACTGGTGGCAGAATGTCCGGATGCCCTATCACGCGATGCAGGCCGCCGGGGACTTCGATCTGATGATGCCGCTGTTCGACACATTCGAGCGCATCCGCCCCTTCGCCGAGGCGCGGGCGAAGCTCTATCACAACGTCGAGGGTTGTTATTTCGCCGAAACCATGACCGTCTGGGGCACCTATGCCAACCGCGACTACGGCTGGGACCGCACTGGCAAGCAGCCGAAGGACGTGGATTGCCTCTACTGGCGCTTCGCGTGGAACCAGGGCCTTGAAGTGGTCGGACTGATGCTCGATTACTACGAACATACCGGCGACAAGGCGTTCCTGGAAAACCGACTGCTGCCGATGGCGAGCTCCGTCTTGAAATACTTCGACACGCGTTTCCGCAAGGATGCCGACGGCCGCATCATTCTCGATCCCACCCAGGCGGTGGAAACCTACTGGCACGAAGTGATCAACGACACACCGAGCGTGGCCGGGTTGAACGACGTGAGCGTGCGGCTCTGCGCGCTGGCGGAAAATCTGACCACGCAGGAGCAGCGGAAATTTTTCACCCACATGAAAGCCGCCGCGCCGGTGATTCCCATCGAGGACGCGCAGCTCGCTGGCAAGACCGTGCGCCGCGTCGCGGTGGCGCAGAAATACAACCCGAAGCGCTCGAATTGTGAAAACCCCGAGTTGTTTCCGATCTGGCAGTTTCGCGTCTTCGGCCTTGAGCGTCCGATGCTGGAGGAAGCCCGCAACGCCTATCAACTGCGCGGCAGCCATAACGACGTCGGCTGGGGCTATGACAGCAACGCCGCCGCGCTGCTAGGCATGACCGATGAAGCCGCGCGTATCATGAAGGTGAAAATGGCCAACGCCAACGCCGCCTACCGCTGGCCCGCAACGTGGGGACCGAACTTCGACTGGCTGCCCGACCAATGCCAGGGCGGCAACCTGATGGCCACCATCAACTACATGCTGCTCCAGCATTCCGGCGACAAGATCCTGCTCCTGCCCGCATGGCCGAAGGATTGGGACGTTTCCTTCAAACTCCACGCCCCGCGCCAGACCACCGTCGAAGTCGTCTATCGCGGCGGGAAAATCGAAAAACTCGAAGTCCTGCCCCGGGAAAGGCGCAAGGACATCACGCTCCCGGCGGGGATCGACGCCCCGTGATCCCGCGAAATTTCCCGTCTCAAGCCGCTTGCCCGAATCCTCTCAACACTTCAAGCTCTCCTCCGATGTCTTCCTCACAATCCACCATCAACGGCATTTTCGTTCCCAACATCGTTCCTTACGACGCCAAGGGGCGCATCGATGAGGACGAGCTCCGTCACATCATCCGCTGGGTGGGCGACAAGGGCGTCACCGGATTCTATCCAAATGGCAGCATGGGCGAGTTCATCCGCCTGAGCTACGAGGAACGCCGCACCGTCGTGCGCATCGTCAGCGAGGAGGCCAAGGGCCGCCCCATCCTCGCCGGAGCCGCCGAGGCGAACATCGAGCTCGTCCTGGAAATGTGCAACTACTGCGCCGATCTCGGCTGCCGCGCGGTTTCCATCACCGGTCCGTATTATTACAAACTCACGCAGGAGAGCATCGAGGCCTACTTCCGCGAGCTCGCCGCCAAGTCGCCGATCGACATCGTGGTGTATAACATTCCGGTCTTCGCCAACGAAATTTCCCTGCCCGTGCTGGAGCGCCTTGCCATGGATTGCCCGCGCATCGTCGGCACCAAGGACACGTCCAAGGACATGGGCCGATTCCAACAGACGCTGCACACCATCAAGCGCCAGCGCCCGGATTTCTCGGTGCTCATCGGCTGGGAGGAACTGCTCTGCACCGGCCTCTTCATGGGCGCGGACGGCGGCACGCTTTCCAGCGCCGGGGTCGTGCCTGAAGTCGTGATGAGCCTCTATCACGCCGCCCGTGCCGGAAACTGGGAGAAGGCGAAGCAAATCCAGTTCGAGCTGCTCGACCTGTTCTCGCTGATGGTCGGCGCGCCGAATTTCCCCGAAGGCTTCCGCACCGGATACGAACTCCGCGGCTTCAAGGCCGGGAGCGCCCGTTTCCCGCTCTCGCCCGCCGAGCAGGGGCTCATCGCCGAGATGCGCTCCAAGCTCGCCTGCGTGCTTGCAGGCTGCGGGTTCGAGGAAGCGGCCAGCGAGTGCAAGATCAGCTGTCCGCCCAAGGCTCCGTCAGCCATGGACATCGACGCCATCGTCAAGGCCGTGATCCAAGGGGTGCAGGCCGCCCAATCCCGCTAACCGACCATGCAAGCGCTCGGATTCATCGAAGCTCCCTTCCTCAGCATCTCCGCCATGCTTGCCCACGAGGCGGCCACCGCGGCGGATGTCCACATCCTCGGGTTCGAGGGCACGGGTAACGAAAACCTACTCATTCGCCTGTCCGGCGATGTCGCGCAAGTTCGAGCCGCACTAGATGCCGCGGAGAAACTCGCCCCGCAACTCGGCGCATCCATCGTCACCGGCACCATTCCCCGCCCCGCCGAGGGATTCGACCCGATGATTCATTTCCCCAACGCCCACAACCAGCTTTACGGCGGCCGCGACCAGCTACTGCCCACTGACTATCCATCCATCCCCGACTCTACCAACAACATGAAACCACAAGCCATCGGCATCCTGGAAACCCAGGGCCTCACCGCCATCCTCGAAGCCACTGACGCCATGCTCAAGGCGGCGGATGTGAAACTCGTCGGCAAGGAGAAAATCGGCGCGGCCTACGTGACGGTCATCGTCAGCGGTGATGTCGCCGCCGTTTCCGCCGCCATCGAGGCGGGGAAGAGGGCTGTCGGCTCGCTCGGTAAAGTCATCGCCGCGCACGTCATCGCCCGCCCGCACGACGAGCTGGTCGCGCTTCTGCCGAAGTGACCACCGCATCAGACCGATCTCTAATCCATGAAGGCCATTGCATTCGAAGCATTTGAAATCGGTTCGTCACGCACCAGCGGCGGACGCACCATCACCGAAACGGACATCGTCATGCACGCCGGCCAGAGCGGGGATTTCTATCCGCACCACATGGACGCCGAATGGTGCAAAACGCAGCCGTTCAAACAACGCATCGCCCACGGCACTCTGATTTTCACCATTGGCGTCGGACAAACGGCGGGCGAGATCAACCCGTCAGCCATGACCTATGGCTATGAGAAACTGCGCTTTCCCAAACCCACATTCATCGGCGACACGATCCGCACGAAAGTGACCATCGCCGACAAGCGCGATCACAAGCGTCCGGAATACGGAATCGTCGTCGAGAAGCTCGAAGTGCTCAACCAGCGGGATGAATGCGTGATGGCCTGCGAGCACCTGCTGCTCGTGGAGCGGACCCGAGCAGCATGATGCATCGGCCGGTTATCGCGCCGGGCTGAAGCGGATCGCCTCCAGGCTGGCCTTGGAGCCGTCACCATCCACAAGAGAAACACTGACTTTGTGCTTCCCGGGCTTGGAGAATGAGAGGAGGCCCATCGGATAGGTATGATAGACCGAGCTGGCGGCCTGCTGGTTCTGGATTTTCACGCCTTCCGAGGTGCTGACCGACCAGACCGGGCGTCCGTTGCCCTTGTAAGCGAGCTCGACCAGATAGTCACCGGCCGCGGCGACATCGATGTCCCACTCGGCCACGCCGCCGGGTGTCCAGTTTCCGACTTGCAGCGCGAATTTCCACTCACCGAACTTTTCCATCCAGTTGATGCGCGAGTATTCGGCACCACGAACCTGGGCGAATTCACAGGAAAGCTGGCTGGCGGTATTGGGATGAATGCCGAGGGTTTGATCGATTTTCGGAGCCTTGGCGAAATTCACCTCAATGAGTCCCGCCAGGGATGAAACGGTGGCGGCATCAACGGCGGATGCATCAAAGACAGTCCAGCTTCCGACGCGCTTGACCGGAACGGGCATGCGCTTCCCATCCTTCCCGCGCAGGGTGGCTCCGGTGATATTGCCATCGATTCCGGAGAGGTGGATCATGCGGTCGGCAGGCCAGTCGAAGACCACGAGGTTGAGGGTGTTATCGGTTCGAGTGACATCACCCCACGGTTGCGCATGCCCCCAGGGAGAGGGGTCCGCACCATAGATCACATTGGGATGTTGCTTGATCCATTTGCCGGATTCGACGAGATAGCCGACGGCCTTGGCCGGTATACGGCCCTTACCGTCCGGACCCACGTTGAGCAGATAGGTGCCGCCGCGGCCGACCGTGGAGACGACGCGGTGGAGGATCTCCTTCGAGTCCTTCCAGTTCTGGTCGTACCATGCGTAGGACCACGAATCGTTGGTCGTATCACAGGTTTCCCACAGGCCGCTGTGGTTCTTCAGGGGCACCTCCATGTCGCCGAGACTTTCGTAGTCGCCCATGCCATGACCGATGCGCGAACAGAGCATGGCATTGGGCTGTTTCTTTCTAACCAGCTCCGCCAGGGCCTTGACGTGCTCGACCGGCATGTTGCCCGGGGTGTCGAACCAGATGTAGGCAAGCTCGCCATAGTTCGAGCAGATTTCATCGACCTGGGGATAACACTTTTCCTTGAAGTATTGATCGAACGACGCGGGCGAACCGTCGGCGTTCTTGTCCGGCCCGCCGTTGCCGCCGGGGGCGGTCCAGTCCTGATTGTGCGAATAGTAGAAGCCGAAGCCGAGGCCCGCGGCGCGGCAGGCGTCGGCGAGCTCCTTCATCGGATCCCGCTGGAAGGGCGAGGCATCGACGATGTTGAAGGGATGCCTGGACTTGAACATCGCGAATCCCTCGTGGTGCTTCGAGGTGATGATGATCCATTTCATCCCGGCTTCCTTGGCGACGCGGACGATCTCCTTGGCATTGAATTCGGAGGGGTTGAACTCCTTGGCGATCCCCATATATTGGTCGTTAGGGATTTGCATCTGGCGCAGGATCCACTCGCCGATGCCGTAGAAGGTCCTGTCCTTCCACTGGCCGCCGAGGTGTGAGTAGAGCCCCCAATGCATGAACATGCCGTAGTTGCCGTCGCGGAAAAGCTCGGCGCGTTTACTGCCTTCGACTCCCTGTTTGACGGATTTATCACCCCACATCTTGTCCATCGACTCTTCGGCGGAGAGAGGAAGCGTAAGCGAAAGTGCGGCGAGAGCGGTATAAAGTGATGAAGGGTATTTCATGGAATTTCGGAGTGGGAGCTGTGGTTGTTGATGGTGGTGGTTGGTGAATTTGTTAGGAAAACATCGACGGGGCATTGGTGGATCACCGTGCTTCGAACTGCCAGTCGCCGGGATCGACCTCGAAGCGGGCGTGGCCGTTCTCCTCGCCGAGCGATTTGACGCCTGGAACCTGGCCGTTTGCCCTGCCGTTGAGCCACAGCGGCTTGCCATTGACGCGCACGGCTTTGAGTCCCTCGGCAGCCAGCGGGAGGCAAACCGTCGCGCGGGTGGCGGGCGGCGACGACAGTTTCAGATGAAACGCGCCGGGCTGCCGGGCGATCTTCACCTCAATGCGTCCCTTGACGGAATCCAAGCCGGTTTCAATCCGGTTCAACGAGCCGGGCCGCGGCTTGATCTGATAGTTCGCGAACCCCGGCGAGGTCGGCGCGATGCCGGCCATGTATTGGAACATCAGGGTGAGCGGACCACCGGTCCAGGCGTGGTTGAGCGTGCCGTCGCGGGTGAAGAGTTCCCAGAGCGTGCTGGTCTCGCTGTCCACCATCCCCTTGTAGCGTGACTCCAACCGGGTCATCGCCGCGGCCGGATCGTTCATCAGGAACAGGGATTCCAGGATGTATTTCTCGATGTAGGGACTGGCGTGGAACTCCTTGGCCAGCACCGCCTTGATGGCTGGATATTTGTCCGGCCCGGCGATGCCCGAAACCACGGCCATGCCTTGGGCGCGATCGTCGGTGGCTCCATTATATCCCGGATCACGATAAGCGCTGCCGTTCCAAAACTTTTTATTAGAAGCGGCCATGATCTCTCCACGTTCTTTCCGGTATGCGGCGGCATCCGCGGGTTTGCCGAGTTCATCAGCCATGCGTGCGGCACCTTCGAGAGCGAGGCAATACCACGCCTGATCGAGCACGCGGATGTCCACGTTGTTTCCCCAGTCCGCCCAGTCCCAGCCGTTTTCACCCGAGCGGTGAACGATGAGCCCGTCGCCATCGGTCTGCCAGATGGACAGGTAGTCCTTCACGTGCGGATAGACATCGGCGAGGATCTGCTTGTCGCCGGTATTGAGATAATAAGTCCAGAAACCGTATTGGCCGATGCTGGCGAGCATCTGCTGCGGCAGCTCCTTGTCCCAGTTCCCGGCGGGGATGGGCGAGAACATCGTCTTGCTGGCCCGCTGCCAGTTGGCGAGATTATACATGCACTTGCGGATGAGCGAGTAGGACCGGATGTCGTAGGTGTAAAAAACCTGGCCGAGCTGGATCACGATGTCGCCCCACCACTGGGCGCGCTCGCGGTCCGGGCAGTCGAAGAAAGTGTCCCGCATGTTGATGTAGAGCGTGCGCTCGCATTTTTTCCAGAGCTTGTTGAGAAACTCGTTGTCGCTTGTGAAGTGGCCGGTGAGTTCCGTGTTGAAGCCGCTTTCGCGGTATTTCAAGCCAAGGATCCTGACGCCCGCAGGGATTTGATAGATCACCTTGTGGCCGCTCATCCAGGCGGGTGTTTCGAATTCCTGCTCGCCTTCGCGAGTGATGTATTCGGCGTTGATTTCGTTGGCCGTGTTGTCCGTGCCCATCCTGATCATGAGGCCGGCCGGCGCGGAAACCTTGAGCCAGGGCGTGACCTGCGCGTTGTAAGGCAGCTCGGCGGAGACCGCCTCTCCCCCGCCCTGCTTCGGGAGCTTGGCGGAGTTTTCATAATCCTTGAGACCGAAGTCCTTCCACTGCGGGATCGCACGTTCCCACAGGCGGTTCCACGGTGCGGAAGGCGGCTTGCCGAACTCGGCGGGCGATTTCCACGCACGGTCATCGAAGCGCGCCGCCATCCACTCCGGCAGGTCCTGCCGGGCGTCGAAACGCACCGAGCTTTCCGGCAGGCGGAAGTTCGGCGTGTTGGAAGCTTCGCCGAATGCCGGATGACGGATCGTCTTCCACGAGTTGTCTGACAGAACCTTGGTGCCGCCCGCATCCATCTCAAACAGGAAGCCGGCCTTGCCGCTGCTCTTGTGGGAAAATCCGTCTTTGCCGAAATACCATGCGAGCACGGCAATTTGGTTCTCACCCTTTACCAGGTGAGGCGAGAGATCGACCGCATCGAAATACGTGTCCTGCGGGTTGGGTCCGCGTTTCAGCCCGCCTTCGCGGACGACCATTCTGCCGTTGATCCACAACCAGAATTTCGAATCCACGGCGATGCGCGCGATGGCGGTGGCGGGTTTTTCAGGGAGTTCGAAACTTTTCCGATAGCAGGTCCACAGATTCACCGGCGAGGAACCAGAGCTGCCCTTTACTTCACCCCAAGGGGCGATGCCAAGGTTTCCAACAACCCGAACCGGCTTCCATGCGGCGGTGTCAGCGTCCTCCGCGCTTTCCCACTTCGCGTCGGTGACGATTTCCTGAACGGCAATCCCTTCCTGCTCGATGCGGATCTTGCCGATGACGGAGGCGGCGTTGATGGCACCGGAATCCGAATCGTTATCACCCTGAACAACAATGCTGGTGGATCCGGGGCGCAACGCCTCCGCAATATCGATCGATTTCGGATGCTGCCAGTCATCGCCACTGCCGACACTCTTGCCATTGACGATGAGTTTGAAATGATTGTCCGCCGTGAACATGGCGGTGGCGGACACCACTTTCGCAGTCACGTGGAGATCGATCTGGCGACGGAAGAAGCGGCTTCCCGGTTTCGCGTTGCGGGTGGGATCTACGCCGGCTTCATCGCTCCAAATCCACGAGGCACCGCTGAGATCGATGGCCGGGGCAATGGCGGGACCGATCCATTGCGCCTGCCAGTCATGATCCGACGGGGACTCCGCGGAAGCGTTTGGAGTCATCGAGAGAACGGATACCAACAAGGCATGGGGCAGGATCTTCATGGACATCAGCAGGCGGGATTCAAATGGATTGCGGGACGATCAGTAGAGGTGAATTTCATCCATGCAAGATTCATCAGTCTGTTTCCGGGCTACCGGCACTGAAGCGGAACTCCCTTACGACCGGCGAGGAAATCAGTGATGGGATGGTTTGATCGGGTGAATCCCGGCGGATTGTGTAGGAGATGCTCCAACGATTCGTCTCCGGTTGGAAGTCGCATTGCCAGTAATCGTTGCCATGCACCGATTGATCCACGGGTTTCCAACCATCGGCGGTTTTTTGTTCCAGCACGGGGAATCGATACGTGTCCAGCCCGGTGAATGTAACAGGGAAAACACCCACCCCGCCGCGGATGACGAATCCGGCGCGGTTGCCCTTGGTTTCGATTTCAAGGGGCTGGTCCTGCACGAGTTTGCCGAACGTCACGCGGGTGGCCGGGTGGTTGGCGATGGCTTCACGCAGGATCATGCACGGGTCGTTGTCGTGCCGGATGAGCGCTTCGCGGAAACTTTTGTCAGGGCCTGCATAGGCGTCGGCCGAGCGGGGAATGTAAACGCGAACCAACCGTGCGTCCATGTAGTCGCCGGCCTTGAGGGATTTCACGCCAGGCGGCGGGACGAGTTCGAGGATCGATACCGTGGGCGAAATGCGGCGCTCCTGAAGGAAGGGCGCGATTCCATTCCTCCCGCCGATGCGGGCCGACCACGAGCGGATGATGAAGCCATGGTTCGCCGCCCTGTAACCTTTCTGCGTGGGTGCGTTGGTGACGGAGGCCCATGGCGATTTGCCCGTCAGCTCGATCGGCTTGCCGACAATTTCGCCGGGATTTCCCGAGGCCGTCCATTGGCGGATGGGCTCGGCTTTTTCCGCGTTTCCCCACGCGAGGGTGTCGCCTTGATTGTAGTGATAGGAATCCCCCGCTTGTTGATAGAAAACGAGCCGGTTGAATGGCATGTCCCGATTCACGGAAAAACGGATGTGGTGCAAGCCGCGCGTGTAGTCCTCGGAGCGGAAGAGCCCGGTGCTGAACGAGAAATCCATCAAGCCGTCATCGCTGCGACCGGCGAAGATCGCATTGGCGAGCACCGGGCCGTAGCGTTCGTAGCGGACGCGCATGCGGCTGTGTTGGCGGGTGACGCCCTTGTCATCGACATAGCGGAGGATGGAACCGCCGCCGGCGTTGACGCCCCAGTTGCGCTGGTTGTCCGGATTGAGCGCCCAGAACGGGCGGGAATCGGTGAAGTCGTTGTCGGTGAGGACATGATCCATGTCGTAACAAAGCGCCTCGCCCCGATTGCCGAGCGCGGCCTGGTCCCACTGCTGGTTCCCGCCGTAGCCGATGACGCACAGTTGCGAGTGGCTGGCGGCGGCCATGCCACCCCAATTTTCGCCGACCATCATCAACTCGAATTCAAACGTCGAGGCTGCCGGCACGGTGAGCATGGTGAGCCCGTGAAACCAAACCCCGGCAAAATCCGCGGGCCGTCGGGGAGAGGGATCGGTGCCGTGCCAGTTTTTCGACAACTGCACGGGGATGCCCATGGGGAAACCCTCGGAGTCGCGGATGACTGCGGCAATCCCCGGGATGTAGAACGGATCGCCGTTGAAATTCAAGCGGAGCACGCGGGGAAATGGGTCCGGATTCCTCACGGTTACGCGTGCGCGCATCTGGCCGTTGTCGCCCTCGCTGCCCTTGGAAATGGCGATCTGGTGAAAGCCCTGATCCTTCTCATAAGTCACCGCGAGGTCGCCCTTTTCCGGAACGATTCCCTTCGCACTCACGGAGAGTGGCGAGGTCTCATTGGCGGAGACCTGTTCGAGAACTTGATCCATACCGGATGCGACGGGATAAACGATGATTCCAACAGAAAGCAACTGTCCCGCCGCCCAATTTGCGACCTTCGTTTTCGCAGTGACCACGGCTCGTGCCGCGTCGATTTCTAACAAAGCCGTTCCCGTGCTGCCAACGATCACAAAGCCAGCGCCGCCCTCGTTGCCGAGCGCACGAACATCTCCCTTGCCGATTGATTTCTGATAGATATCCGGCAAGTCGAGAGTCATTTCAAGGCAGCCATCGGTGACTGCGGCGGTGGGCGAAATCCGCAACACAAACGAGACGCGGTCCGGCCACGCCGAGGTTTCGAGACCGGTGTGGGATGGATCACAGGCGATGCCACCGGGCACGGCACCGCTTTGCCAACGCCGATTGAAAAACTTCCCGCTCTCGACGATCTGGGAGGTTCGCAAATCGCTACTGGCAGCAACAACCGGATGCGAGCCGCCGTTTCCGGTCACCTTGCACGACAATACAACCGGCGGTCCGGGCGCGGCTTCGAAGGTGAGTGCGCGCGCCTCGGAAGGAGCATCGGCCAGCGGAGCCAGCGCATTGGGACCGAATGACGGGTGGTGGTAGTTCAGCACATACCGTGAGGTCTGAATGCGGAAGTTCGGATCGCGCAGACCATCGAGCCAATTCATGAATCCATAGTCCCTGACATTCGCGAACACCGCTCCGGCGGGCTCGCCGGGCGCGGTGCTGTGAAGGAGCAGTCCCAAAGCCAGGACTTTGGAAATCCAGTTCATGACAGATGTGGGAATCACTCGGCACGTAGCATGGCGACATAGCCGCCGCCGGGAGCAAGTTTCACGCTGAGAGGATTCTTGGTGCTGACTCCGGGCGATTTTCCGGTTTGAAATTCATCGGGCTTCGATCCGTCAGCCACCCACACGCAGTTGTATATTTTTGCGCCAAGGAATGGAAGCTCGAGTTTGTCCAGTGTGACAGCTTCGTTCTCATTGCCGTTGATGATTCCGACAAACCATTCCTTGCCCTTGCGGCGGGCGAAGGCGGCGATGCTGCCGGGTTTGCTGGCTGAGAGAACGACGGTTTCATCCCAGGTGGACGGGATGGATTGATAGACGGCGCGTTGAAGCGAGCCTTCGGGTAACGCGGCGGCAGTGAGTTCCGGTCCGCTGGCCCAGTGTTGCACGGGTGAGCAGAAGACGATGCCAAGTGCGAGTTGGTGCGCCCAGGTGGACTTGCCGCGCATCTCGGTCTTTTCGCCGGCGGCGAAGACTCCGGGCGTGTAGTCGCAGTAACCTGATAGACCGCAGAGGAAGGCGACGATCGCGGCATCGGCCGGAGCGGCTCCGGCTTCCATGCCGAGCACGGGTTCCTGGGTGATGGCGTTCGGCCAGGTGCGCGCTTGGCCGGTGGGCTTGACGGCTCCGTGGAAATTGACGGTGAGTTTCCGTTCGGCACACAGGCGATAAACGACGGGCATGTAGCTGAGCGTCTTGGTGCCCTCGCCGATGAGCGGGTTGCCCCAGAGGAAGTCGATTTTGATGCCGGCGAGGCCTGCGTCGCGGCACTTGTCGAGGAAGCCGCGGAGGTTGGCGTAGTTGTCGGCGGGATCCGGGACGCGGTCACCGTCTGCGGTGTCTTTCCAGGTGACGAGTTTGACGTTTTTCGATTTCGCGTAGGCAGCGAGCTCGGTGAGAGTCTTCCATTTGTCCGGCCACATTTCCCAGCCGTCATCCACGGTGTTGTATTCCAAGCCGAGTTGGGCGGCCATGTCGATGAAGCGCTTCTGGTGTTCCACGGTGACACCGCCGCGGGCGCGGGCGTGGGGATCGAGCCAGCTCCAGGCGGAGCGGCCGGGCTTGATCCATGGGGTTTCCGCGCCTTGCGGATAGAGTTTCGGATCGGGCGCCGGGGAAAGATGGGTGACGAGCTGGCGGCCCTGCATCACGGAGTTGAGGTCGCGGCCAACCATAGCGACACCCCACGCGGTGGGCGAACCGCCCTTGACGGCCCATTCGGCGTCGTATTTGAACTGCGCGCCGATGTTGTCGGCGGAACTGAACTTGAAGCTGAGGCCCGAGTAGTTCCATGGATCGGCTTCGGTGATGCCGACGTAGCCCTGGCCACCGGGGAGTTCGGCGAACAGCGGTCCGACAACTTCCTTGCCAACAGGCAGACTGCCGATGGTCGCGTTTTCGGCGCGGCCGGAATAATCGCCGTGTTCGTTGGTGCGGAACCAGACTTTCGACTGGGCGGGAAGTTTCCATGCTGTGGCTTCGCCGGAAATTTTGCGCGCGGCATTGCCGGGAATCACGTAGCGGAAACCGAGTCCGCCATCGAAGGCGCGGAGCTCGATGACCAGCGGCTCGCCCTCGCGCTCGGCGGTGATGGTGACGCGCTTGTCGTGGCTCTTGAGCAAGCTTTCATCGCCATTGAGATGGTATTGCTCCTTGTGCTCGGTGATTTCCCCCGCCTTCAGATCCTTCACGGCGGTGCCCAGGTCCACGCCATCGACGGTGACGCCGAGTCGGGCGTCTTCGAGCACGGTTTTTCCGCCGAACTGGAGTTGATAGACGAGTTCCTTGTTGCGGATCGAGACCTTGCCGGTGACGGCTTTATCAGGGCTGGCGAGCGTGACGGAATCCGCGGCGGAGGCGGTGAGAGGAATGCCCGCGAGCAGGGCGAGCGTGATGAGTTGTTGGCGTGTCGGTGTCATGAGAAGGTTGGTGCGGGGCAAGTGTGGTAGATGGAAGCGGCGTTGGGAACCTGCCAAAACTCGCAGGTTATTCATTTTTTGCCGGAGAATCAAAGAACCCGAGATCCCAACGATCCATCCAGGCGATGAAGGGCTTGCCGGATGGGTCGAACTGGATGGGCAGCCAGATGTAACGGCCGTCGATGGCGTTTTCCGGCTTCCAGCGGTCGGACATCAGGATGAAGGCGTCCTTCTTTCCCTTTACTGGGAAGACAAAGGTGGATTGGGATTCGAAGGTCGTCGATTTCTGCTCATCACTGCCGATGGCGGGGTGGCCGAGGGATCTCCATGGGCCTCCGATGCTGTCCGCCACACTGAGGCGGGCGGGGTTGTGCGCCCAACCGGTGCAACCGGAGCTGATGATGTAGTATTTCCCCTGATGCTTGAACATCGCGGGGGCCTCGTTGAAATCCCCGGGGAAGATGCGGATGTATTTCCCGGCGGGTTTCAGATAGTCATCGCTGAGTTGGGAAATGTGGAGCGTGCCATTGTGCTCGGAAGCATAGAGGTGATAGGCCTTGCCGTCGTCATCGACGAAGAGGTTCATGTCGCGGGCCATTTGGCCGCCCTCGTGGTGGAGGCGGAACAGCGATTCTTTAGGGTAATCCGGCACCGGGCCACCGGGAAGATGGATTTCGGAAATGGCCGCGGCTTCATCGGCGGAGAGCGGTTTTTTCAGTTCCTCGGGCACATTGGATGGCCAGACGCCGGCGTTCGGGCGGAAGCTGCCGAGGTAACGGTAAGGGCCGGTGACATTGTCTGCCACGGCCACACCGCTACGGGCCACATTGTAGCTTTGGTCCTTGAGTTCGAGGTGGAACCACATGACGAACTTGCCGGTCTTCTTGTTGAAAATGACCTTGGGCCGCTCGATGACACAGCCTTTGACGATGTCGCTTTGCGGATCCTCCGAGACGGGCAATGCGATGCCTTCGTTTTTCCAGTTGTAGAGATCCTTCGAGGAATA
>JBIHZT010000210.1:0-6419 GCA_044240265.1 Luteolibacter sp.
GCTTCACGGTAGATATAGCTGGAAAGGTCCGGCAATGTTAGGAGGTCGAATCTCTCCTCGGTGGTGGCGAGCGCGTTCATGCTGCACCTCCCCGTCCTGCATTCATGACGATCTCCGATGGCGGAGCGCCGATGAATGATTCGATGAACTGGTCAAGGGATTCCCGGTCGATCAGTCTGCGACCGCGCCCACCCATCGGTGTTACGTTGGCGGTGCGGAATGATCCGGCCTTTTCCCAGTTCTGGAGAGTCCGAACGGAAACTCCGACATATTGTGATCCCGCTTGGAACGTTAGCCAGCGGGCCGGTAGTGCATTTGAATTCGCTTGCATTACCCTGCGTTCGGTGTCAAAAAAAACACGTCACATGTCACATTTATCCACAAACCAGCTCGCGGAATTGGCGAGCCTCACAAAGCGGCAGGTCCAGAGGGTTCTGGAAAAGGGAGTGCCGGATCTCGGCGCGACTAGAACGCCTGGTCGACATTGGATCATTCCCGACACGCCTGCGATCAGGAAGTGGGCTAAAAATCACCGTCGCTGGAAGCGGGGCGATGAGCCGCCGCTGATAATCGACAGCGACACGGCCACGATCAAGAAAGACGGGACAATCGTATTCAATGACTGGGTCACAAAGAAAAAGTGGCATGAAACGCATCTGAAATTCATGCCTCTCAAAAAACATCTGCCGCTGTTGAAAGCATCGCGACAGTATGCAATCGCGCGGTGGGGGGCTAAGTTCGTCGCTGAGTCAGAGGTTGAGATGGAGTTCGCCCTTGGTATTGAGGAAAAGCCCAACCTCAACCCACCGGACAAGAGCAAGGCTATTATAAACATCCATGGAATAAGCCTGAGCTTCGACGTATGGCACCGCAAAGTGCGTGACGATATTGAGACGTGGGGGGTGAACAAGCTCGATCTTGCCATTGAACTTCTAGACCATACGGCGCGAGTGCATGCGGAGCTGGTCGCAAGACGCGATCAGCTCACAAAGCCATCTAAGCGGCGGGCCTAAAGACTAGGCAAGGTTCCGACGGCGCGGTCTAGTGCCTCGTCGTGGTGGGTGTAGCGGGCGTGAATGCCAGCCGATGAATGGCCCGTGAGCTTCTGTCTCACGTCGGAATGAATGTCGGCCTCAGCCATCCACGAAGCGAAGCTGTGGCGCAAGGAGTGGAAGCTCCTGCGCTTCACTACGTCACCTGCTTCTGTGATGTGACGAGGAACGCCAGACGATTTCATGATCCGGCGGAACGTGGTGGAAAGAGTCCCAGGAACACGTTTGCAGAGGGTAGGGAAGAGCGGGCCTTCACGGTCGCCGATCCATCCAAGGGCGGGCGGTGACAGCGGGATGGTGATGGTTTTCTTTTTTGCCGTGGTTTTTTTCGGGCGAATCACGAGCTTGGTTCCGTCGATGTGAGCGCGGGTCAGCTTCGCCACGTCGGAGAGCCTCAGCCCCGTGTGAGCGCCAAGGATGATCATCCCCTTCCATTCGTCGGAGGTCTTGGCGTGGTCGATCATCGCGCGAACTTCGGTGGCGGTGAAGGGCGCTACCTCGTCGGAATCGTCCTCAGCGAATGGCTTGATATCGGCGGCGACGTTTGTCTTTGCCAATCCCTGCTTCACCGCGGCGTGTAGGGCGCGGCGTAGGGCGCGGAGGTCCATATTTACCGTGGAGGACTTCAAGCCATCGTCCTTGAGCTTCTGAAGAGCCGTCACGGCCTGCTTCGTGGTGAAGTCTCCAACCGCTGCGGCAGCTACCTTGGGGCCGACGGCGGCGACGATGTGGCGGCGGGTGTCCTCGTAAACTCCGGCGGTGCTTTCCGTCACACCCGTCTGACTCGTCACCCATTGGCTGAGGTGGTCGAACAAGCTCACGATCTTGAAGTCGGGATTGGCGAGGCGATGTAGGCGCAAGACCAGATCCTCGGCACGGGCAAGAGTGAGTTCACCTGATGCCGCTTCACGAGCGGCAGTCTCGATGATGACAGCGAATGCCTTGGGGAGCTCCGAGCCTCTGCCCGATCCATTCCGCGATTCCACCTCAAGCCGCTGCGCTTCTTTCGCCGCTTCGCGCTTCTCAGTTTTGCCAGTAGTCCGAGCCTGTCGTTTGCCGTCAGCGTCGAAGAATCGGGTCCAGTAAATATCCCCTCGTTTGTAGAGCGTTGCCATGTCCCCAATGTGAACAAAAAAGACGCGAAATCAAGCGAAATGTGAACACTGGCCCTCTAAGTCTTTGATACTTATGGATGAACAACTACTAGGTCGTTGGTTCGATCCCAACCGCCGGAGCCATTTAGAGTAAGTGTGTTACAGGATTGAATGTACCCCTGTGTGCCCGAATGTCGCGGCTAAAAAACGGACAGACCGGGTGGTATGGCGTAGTTGGGGAATCATTGACCTCGACCTGAGCTATCAACTCTGCATCGCTCATTACCAACCGAACTCGTTGGGGGGTTCCAATTATTCCACGGTTTGCGTGTGGGTTGGACAGTAGTGGACGGCATGTGCCACTCCATCCGCAGACAGGCAGCAACTCGCAGCGGGCCGCGCGGTTTGTGGTCGTGGTGTCAGCGTTGTCAGCGGATGTTTTTCGGGGTAGAGGAGGGAAGGTAGCTGATTTGGATGACAATTGGCACAATCCCCCCCCAGGCATCTGCAACCCTTATGTTTCCAAGGATTCGCCACCTCCGGAGGCGGATGACAGCCCGTATCCCCTGGACTTTCCGCCGATCACCCCGCCGGCCCCTTTCAGGGCGCACTTCTGAGCCATCGGCACCAATGGAGGTGTGCCGCTCACTTCGTCGAAATCCGCCATCATCATGGCGGTCGGGCAGACATACTGCGGCTCACGCAGTTCCGGCTGCGCGTGGAGTGAACGGATGAAATCGGCCAGTGGCACCGCAGCCACCTTCCTGGCATCGAGATCAATCAGTCTCTCGGCGGCCATCCGTTCGAGCACCCGGTCGCGTTGGGTGGCAGTGAAGGATTGGAACCGGAGTTGGAGGTCACGGCGGCTGAGTGGTCCCCGTTCCCGGAGGTGGCGCAGCAGGGCCACGGCTTCAGCATGAGAGCATCCGGGGTCGAAGCCGAGGCCGTGATAGGCGAGGCCGACCACGCTGATGACCAGGCCACGAAAGGCCACGAAAGGCCATTGCATAAAAATCCTGGAAGATCGCCACAATCTCTTCCGGTGATGATTGTTTGGCGGCGCAGTGGTTGGCGATTCTCAAGCAAACCGGCTCCAGCTCACGGATGGCGCGCAGCACGGAAAACTCGTAGCCGGCGGGCAGGTGATGCAGCCGCTGACGAAGGAGGTTTTGACCAGGCTGTAGATGGTTGACGGCCGGCAGTTGGATGGGGGTGACTATCTGATAATGGTGGTGGGGCGAGCGGGGAAAGGTGTTGCTGGCGAAGTTCATATCGCTCGGGTCTCTCATGGTGAGGGGCAGCTTTTCCAGGTGCGGCAGGAAAAATACCGGCAGCCCCAGATTGATCAAGCTGGAGGTCAGGACATCGTCCCATGCGGCGGGCGTGAGGGAACCGGACAGGGCGATGCTCTTCGCGGTAAGATGCAATACCTTGTTTGCTCCGCGTGGTCTTCAGGCCGTTCGACGCGCAGCAGGATCTCGTTGAATTCGTCGGAGAGCCAGCCCATTTCGTCGTCCCACATGCGGGTGTAGGGGCCGCTGCGTCCCGATGTCCGAAGCCCCGCTTAGCATGGCCAACGCCTAAGGCCAGACCGCTTTCAGCGGGTCTTCCCGCGTCCTCCAGGTGTGCGGCAGCTGCCGCTGTTCCAACATATCGTCTTGCCGCAAATAATTGCGCGCCGTAGTGCGGGACATCCCCGCTTTGATTGCACTCATGCTGATGTTTGCTCCTTGGTTGCGCTCGTAAACGAGCTTGGTGAATTGGGTTCTATTGACCACAAGCCAGAGCAGCAACCGCCGCCCCAACCGGTTTCAAACGGCATGCCGTCTCACCCCCAAAAACCGCCAGCCCAACGGGGCAGTTTTAATTGTCGTCGGCGACCAGCTTTAATTGTTGTCGCACAGTTTCGTGAAGACAGGCCCGGGATGAGTTTGAAGGAACCCGCCGCGTATTCCTGACTATGCCGCTCCCGAGCAGAAAAACGGGGGAGCCGTGGACGAACGCACCGATCTCTATGGCCTCGGCCGGATCATCACCGAGATGATCCGGCCCACCAGGGGCATCACGCGCAGTGATTTTTATCATTACTGCTCCGGTCACCCGGTCCTCACCTTGGCAACAGCTTCGACCAGCGGCCGGTTCGCCCGTTCGATGTCGGCTCGGAGGGTTTCGAAGAAAATACCACAATGCCTGGACCGAGTCCTTCATGGGCACTCTCAAAAGCGAGATGCTCCAGGACGGCTGTTTCCTCAATGAGGCCGACGCACGCACCGAGATTTTCGGCTACATCGATTCCTGCTATAACATTCACCGGAAACACTCCGCGCTCGGCTACCAGACCCCGGCCCGGTTCGAGGCCAAAATCCACTCTCTTAATTAAACAACAAACGGTCCGAAAATCGGTTGCATCTCATTTTCTCCGTGCCCCAATCCAGAACGTGGACGTAGACGCTTCGTTCATGGAAGGTTGTGCAGTAGCGGCTATCGAGCGGCTGCAGCGGACCGGGCCGGGTGCCGTAGATCCCCTTGCCGTTGATGCCCAGCCAATCGCCAACCTGGCGCAAGGTGTCCACATGGCTCGATGGGATGACGCCATCACGATCCGGGCCGACATTCCGCAGCACGTTGCCGCCGCGCCCGACGACGTTGACCAGCATGCGGACAATCTCCTGCGGCGTCATGAGCTGCTGCTTGCTGTTATATCCCCAGCTGGGAGTGTTGGGATTCAGGCATTTTTCCCAAGGGACATCGATGATGGGGCCGAAAATTTCATGACCTCCCTCGTCGCACTGGAAATCCCCCTCCCAACCGGACCGCGGATTGATCACCGCCTTCGGCTGGAGTTCGCGAACGATTGTGTTGAGTTTGACGGGCTCCCAGAACCAAGCCGCATCCGCGTCGGTGCCTTTGTGGGCCAGCCAGCCGCCGTCATACCAGACCACGTCGATGGGGCCGTAGTTAGACATCAGTTCTTTCATCTGGCCGTAGCCTTGCTGTTTCATCAGCGATGTATTCTCAGGAAGTCCTTTGGGATCGAAGTAACCTCGAAAACGCCAGTCCATCGGCGAGTAATACAAGCCGACTTTCAACCCGGTTCCACGGCAACCATCCACGTATTCCCTCACGAAATCCCGCTTCGCCGCCTGCTTTGTGCTACAGAATTCTCCATCGCTGGCGGGACTGTTCCAAAGCGCGCAGCCGTCGTGGTGCCTTGCGGTCAAGACCATGTATTTCATCCCCGCATCCTTTGCCGCGCGGGCCCACGCGTCGCCATCGAAGTGCTAGGGGGTAAATTCTCCGGCGAGCTTCGCATACGCATCCGCAGGGATTTTTTCGTTGTGCATCACCCATTCACCGCGTGCTGGAATCGAGTACAAACCCCAATGGATGAACATGCCGAACTTCGCATCACGCCACCATTGCATGTCTGCGGCAGGCAGTTTGATACTTGCATCCTTGAGCGAGTCTTGACTTTTGAAAACGATCGAACTCTTCAACTCTGAGGCAAGCTCGGCTCCCTGCATCGGCTCTTGTGCCGGGACGCTTGCGGAAAGGGCGATGCTCGTGATGAAGATCGCAGTGCGGAGTTTGATTGAATCATGCGGTATGCTCATTGGATTAGGAGGCGGAGAAACCCCTTACCCGTGAGGCCGGTCGAGGCGTTGAGGCGGAAGGTGTGATACTCGTAGTTGATGAGATTGTCTGTAGCTTTTGTTATATTTCGAATTCTCACTTAAAATCGGCTGCGGTCAAATCGAGGGGAATTCCCGCCCGGGCGACTTTCCTGACGGTGCGTCCCGCATGTCGGATTGTGAGCGTTCCATCCCGCTCGGGGATGAGCCGTGCGGAAACAAGCGCCCCGTCCTTCCAGGTCATGGCCACCGTCACCGCCCCGCGGGCGCGCAGGCCCCGGACACTGCCCGCCGGCCAGGCGGACGGCAGCGCGGGCAGCAAGCGGATGACGGGCTCCGCGCCGGGCTCGCCGCTGTCCGGATGGCTTTGCAGCAGCATCTCGGCGATGCCCGCCGCGCCGCCGAAGTTGCCGTCGATCTGAAACGGCGGGTGGAAGCAGAAGAGGTTCTTTGAGGAGCCCGCGCCGCCGCCGTTGTAGTGCATCACGCCGTTGTCGGCGGTGGGCGCGAGCAGCATGGTCAACAGCTTGTGGGCGCGGTCGCCATCGTGGAGGCGTGCCCAGAAGTTGATCTTCCAGGCGAGCGACCAGCCGGTGCCGGCATCGCCGCGTTTTTCCAGGGTTTTGCGGACGGCGGCGGCG
>JBIHZT010000348.1:0-4836 GCA_044240265.1 Luteolibacter sp.
TCTTCCTCCTTCTTGGCAACATCCGCGCCGCATTCATCGTCGCCTTGGTCATTCCGCTTTCCATGCTTTTCGCCATGATCGGCATGGTCGAAATGGGTCTATCAGGAAACCTGATGAGCCTCGGTGCCGTGGACTTCGGCCTGATCATCGACGGTGCCGTGGTGATGGTGGAAAACATCGTCCGTCACCTCGGAGAACGGCAACACGCACTAGGCCGACGGCTCACTGCTGAAGAACGCACGCGGGGAGTCCTGCGCTCCGCCAAGGAGGTTGCCAATCCGATGTTCTTCGGGGTGCTCATCATCACCGTTGTCTATCTGCCGATCCTCGCGCTTCAGGGCATCGAGGGCAAAATGTTCAAACCCATGGCAGTGGTCGTCATGCTCGCTCTGGGCGGTTCGCTCATCCTCGCCCTCACGCTGATGCCGGTGCTATGCTCCTATCTGTTGGGCGGAAATATCCGGGAAAAGGACAACTGGCTCGTCACTCTCACCAAGCGCATCTATTCGCCCTTGCTGAACTTCGGCTTGCGCTTCCGCTGGCTGGTCATCCTGCCGATGTTCGGTCTCTTCGGCCTATCGCTCGTCATCTTCTCAAGACTCGGTTCCGAGTTCATCCCCCAGCTCGATGAAGGCGACTTCACCGTGCAACTCATCCGCAGCAGCAGCGCGGGACTCACTGCATCCGTGAACTTGCAGAAACACTCCGAGGAAATCCTGCGGCGTGATTTCCCCGAGATCCGCGACATCTTCTCGCGCATCGGCACGGCGGAAATCGCCTCCGATCCCATGGGTCCGAATGTTTCCGACACCTATCTCATGCTCCATCCCAAGGAGAAATGGAGGAAGGTCGATGGCAAGACCATCAGCAAGGAAGACCTGGGCGACCTCATGCGCCGCCGCCTGCTGGAACAGGTGCCCGGACAAAACGTCCTGCTCTCCCAACCGATCCAGATGCGTTTCAATGAAATCATGGCAGGTGCCCGCGCCGACCTGATGTGCAAAGTCTATGGCGAGAACTACGACGAACTCGAACGCCTCGCCGGTGAAGTGCGGACTGTGCTCAACGGCATTCGCGGAGGCCAGGAAACCGAATTCGATTCCATCGGCAAGGTGCCCATGATCGAGATCCAGCCAGACCGCGAGGCGATGCAGAAGTTCAACGTCCATTCGGATGATCTCAACCGCCTGATCGAAACCGCGCTGGCCGGGGGTGAGGCGGGCATCATGATCGAAGGCAACCAACGCACCCCCATCATCGTGCGCCTCGCCGAAGACCGCCGGGCGGATCTCGCCGCAATGGAGCGACTGCCGCTCGGCACCGAGGATGGCATGATGCTCGCTCTGGGCCAGATCGCCAAAGTGAAGCTGGTCGATCAGGTAAACCAAATCGCCAGGGAGGACACACAGCGTCGTGTTTCGGTGCTGATCAACGTGCGCGACAGGGACACGGCGGGTTTTGTCGCCGAAGCCACCAAAGCCCTCCACGAAAAGGTCAAATTTCCGAACGGCTACTACTTCGAGTTCGGCGGTCAATTCAAGAACCTGATGGAAGCCAAGCAACGTCTCACGATTGTGGTGCCCCTGGCATTGGCGCTCATCTTCGTGCTGATTTTCCTCAGCTTCAATTCACTCCGCCAGGCCTCGTTGATCTTCCTCTGCGTGCCGCTTGCCGTCACTGGCGGCATCTTCGCGTTGTGGCTACGCTCCATGCCGTTCACAATCTCCGCAGCGGTCGGCTTCATCGCACTCAGCGGCATCGCGGTGCTCAATGGCATCATGCTCATTTCGTTCATCAACCAGCTCCGCGAGGAAGGAAAATCACTCCGCGATGCCGTCGTCGAGGGCACATTGACCCGTCTTCGCCCCAAACTGATGACCGCCCTTGTCGCTTCGCTCGGCTTCCTGCCCATGGCCCTCGCCACGGGAGCGGGAGCCGAAGTCCAGCGCCCCATCGCCACCGTCGTGATCGGCGGCATCGTCACTTCCACTTTCCTCACCCTGCTCGTCGTGCCGTTGCTCTACGAGTGGCTTGAAAGAAAAACCAAACCAAGAATCGAACCATGAAAACCATCCGCCGTATTCTAACTGCCACTATGCTGCTTGCCTTTACCGGAAGCGCCCTCGCCGATGCCGCCATCAAGGCAGGTCCCCGCAAGGGACGCCTGCTGGAAGTGGAGAAACAGAAAGCCGAGTTCTTCGTCGAAAAAGACCGGACCATCAGCATCGCTTTCTATGATGCTGAAATGAAGGCTCAGCCTGCGGCCGATCATGTCGTCACCGCCAATGCCGAAGCCCCTGACGGAAAGGTGAAGCTGGAGTTTGAAAAGAAGGGCGATCTTCTCGTTTCAAAAGCCCCGCTTCCCGCAGGCGAGCACTACACTGTCGTCGTTCAGGTCAAGTCCGGAGCCGACGCCAAGCCCAAGAACTTCCGGATCAAACTCGACCTCAGCACCTGTGCAAAATGCAGCAACCCTGAGTATGCCTGCACCTGTGACGAGTGACCTCATTACAACCCTCTCGTCTGCCCTTTGTTCCATCGGAATTTTTCCGGCGGGGGGCAGACAAGCAAAAAAACGAAAGAACAGAACCCATGAAAACAACAACAAAAGTGACCACGATTGTGTCAGCATTCTCGATCATCCTTGCCGGGACATTGTCCGCATCACCTCCGGGCAAAGGACCGATCGGTGATCGATCGCACAAACCCACTGCTCAAAGCAGCACCACATCATCCCCACAGCACAAGATCCTCAAGCGAACCGGCCCTCCGGGCAAAGGAATGATTCGTTCCGGACTCGCAACTGGCTAAAGAAGCAGCCAAGGCCAACATGGCCTTGCGGCGCGAAATGCCTGGTGACCTGCCGTCACCGGGCATTTCCAGTTGAATTACGCGACATCTCGCACAACTGCTCTGCAGCCAGTCACCGCCATGCCGCATCAACCCAAGGGAGCTACACCACGTCCCTTATCCCCAGGCCAAGCCGTTTTCAGAAAATTTCTGAATTTCTGAGGGTTTGTTGCAGCCGTGGTGTATTACGCAGCGGGAAAGGTCTGTTGACAGACCTGCTCCGCAACAAGCCTAATCGCTTAACGCAATGAAAGACAATGAATTAGACCAACTGCTCAAGGCATCGGTTGCTCCTGTAACGGTTCCGGCCACATTCCAGCGCGAAGTTTGGGCCCGGATTGAAGCTGAGGAATCAATGACGTTTGGATTCCATCTCAAACGGATGTTGATGGGTTTTCTGGACCTGTTTGCCGTCCCGAAAGTCGCTTTTGCCACCAGCTCCGCACTGATCCTTGCGGGTGCTCTTCTTGGCATCGAATCAGCCCGCAACGATCAGCCAGGCGAGCTTCACTACATCCAATCGATCAGTCCATTCGCGCAAACAGACCGGCAATGAGAAAGGGACACTATTTTCTTTTGTTGGCTCTGATCGCCGGGGTCATCGCATTTTGTGTCAGCAGACTTCACCAGCAGTCAGCCCGCAAGGAAGTGCTGTTGGATTCCTTGCCGGAATTGGTATGGCTTCGTGAAAAACTGAATCTTTCGGAAGAACAGTTTGCAAAGGCCAGCGAACTACATGTCGCCTATAGGCCGATCTGCCAGGAAATGTGCGCCAAAATCGCAGCCGCGCACGCAAACATGGACGCGGTCGCTGCCAGATCCCGTGGAATGACTCCGGAGCTAAGGGAAGCGATTCGCGAACATGCCCGCATTCATGCCGAATGCGAGGAGCGCGTGCTGGAGCATCTCTACCGCACGGCAGAACTGTTCGATAAAAAACAAGCGGATCTATACCTGCGAACGGTGTTGCCACTTGCGCTGGGTTCGGACGATGGCGAATCAAAAGGGTCACACCATCATTAGGAATCACTCCGACAACCCATGGATGCCACGGATTCTGAATTGATGTCGCGACTCGCTTCGGGGGACGACCTTGCGTTGAATGCCTTGATGTCCCGATGGAGTGATCGCCTGGCCGCCTTCCTTTACCGCATGACTGGCCAGCGTGAGGCAGCGATCGATCTCACACAGGAAACATTCGTCAAAGTCTATCAGGCGCGTGACCGCTACCGCCCCCGTGGCGGGGCATTCAGCACATGGCTCTTCGCCATAGCCTCCAATCTTGCAAAAAACCACGCACGTTGGCGTTCACGCCATCCGGAGGTGTCCCTTGATGCTCCCGCCGATGATGGCTCCAATGCGCTTCCCGAACCTCGTTCCGACGAAGCCTGCCCCGATCAAGCAGCAGTCTCGCGAGAAACCGAGGAGCAAGTCCACGCGGCCATCGTTGCCCTTCCGAGCGAACTGCGGGAGGCGCTGCTGCTCTTCACTCATGAGCAGCTCGGGTATGCGGAAATCTCTGTGATCACGGGTTGCTCCGCCAAGGCCGTGGAAACCCGCATCTACCGCGCTCGCCAGATCCTCAAGGAGAGGCTCAAGCACCTGCGCTCATGAAAATGCGGCGCTTGTTGAAACGGCTGGGAGCCGCCGTAGTTCTCTCCACCGCAGCGGCCTTGGGGCTTTTTCTCTTCCTCTTTCCCGAGCCGTCGCCTCCTCCATTAGGTGGTCCGCATGCCGTCGGCACCTTGACGTTTGAAGTCCCCGCAAAGGGGAAAACACCGCGCCTGCTCGTCCAGGCATGGTATCCCACGGTTCAGCCCATGGCGGGTAAGCCTTCCCCGTGGCTGCCGGATCCGGCACTGGCTCCCGAGTTTCCGTTTCACCGCATCGGCAAGACCACAGCCCGCGCCCGGATCGGTGCGCCGCTATGGGAAGAGCCGAAACTGCCTGTCGTCTTCTACGAACATTCATGGACCGGCCACCGCG
>JBIHZT010000211.1:0-6386 GCA_044240265.1 Luteolibacter sp.
GGCATCGACGCGTTGCGCCCCGGCAGCACGATTTCCGCCACCGGGATCTGCGTGGTCGATTACTCGGTAACCTGGCCGTCTCCCGATTATGTGGAGCCGACCGGCATGAGCCTGCTTCTCCGGCGCGGTGATGATGTCACGGTGCTCCAAGCCGCGTCCTGGTGGACGCCGCTGCGCCTGCGGCTGGCCTTGGGCGCGATCCTCGCCATTTTGTTAGCTTCGCTGATGTGGGCCAGGTCACTGCGGCGGCAAGTCATCCGGCGCACGGCGGCACTCGCCAGTGAAACCCGTGCGCGGCGCGATGCGGAAGTCGAATTCGACGCCACCCTGCGCGAACGCGAGCGCATGGCGGTGGATCTGCATGACACCGTGGAGCAAGCGCTGACCGGGGTTTCCTATCAGCTTGTGGTTTCCGAGGCGCTTCACGAAACCGAGCCGCAGCGCAGCCTGCAGCACCTCGATCTTGCGAAACAACTCCTGGCGCAAAGCCGCGAGGAGGTGCGCCGCTCGGTCTGGAACCTGCGCGCCCAGTCGCTCAATGGCCGACATCTGGCGGAGGTCCTGCGCGATGTCGCCGCCGGTCTTTCCACCCGCAACCCGGTGCGGACAAACATCACCGTCAGCGGTGAGGAGCGCGAGCTACCGGATTTCATCGCCGGTCATTTGTTGCTGCTTGCCCAGGAATCCATGACCAATGCGATCAAACACGCGAAGCCGGAAAACCTCCACATCGCCCTCGAGTTCGATGAGGCCTCGGTGGAGTTGCGTATCCAGGACGACGGCTCGGGTTTCAATCCCAGCCACGCACCGGGCCTGGCGGAGGGACATCTCGGCCTGCAAGGCATGCGCGAACGCATGAAACGCCTCGGCGGCGAGGTGAAAGTGGAAAGCAGCCCCGGCCAAGGTACCACCATCCGCGCCCGGGTGCCCTTGCCGGAATGATATTCTCTCACGACCCCGCGTGCGGCAACCCGCGTTCGAATGCGGCCGACTTGACATCGTAACGCCATGCGTTATTAAAAATCCTGACACGATGATCCGTTCCTTCGCCTGCCAGCAGACCGCCGTCTTGTTCCGCGAACGGAAATCCCGATCTTTCCCGCCAGATATCCAGCGTGTTGCCCTGCGGAAACTTGCCCAAATTCACGCTGTCACAGAACTCAAACACCTCTCCATCCCGCCCGGCAACCGTCTGGAGGCTCTCAAAGGAAACCGCAAAGGCCAGCACTCCATCCGCATCAACGACCCGTGGCGCATTTGCTTCTGCTGGAAAGACGATGGCCCGCACCAGATTGAAATCGTCGATTATCACTGAATCACTGCCATGAAGACACACACTCCCATCCATCCCGGCGAAATCCTGCGCGAGGATTTCCTGCTCCCGCTTGCCTTATCCGAATACCGGTTGGCAAAAGACATTGGCGTCCCTTCGCGGCGCATCAATGAAATCGTCAAAGGCAAGCGGGCTGTCACCGCCGATACGGCCCTGCGTTTGGAGCGTTACTTCGGTTGGCCCGCGGAAGTTTGGCTCAATCTCCAATCCCACCATGACCAACAACTTACCAAGGAATCCATGCAGGCCACCCTGGCGAAAATCCAGCCGTGCCCAGCTCTTTGAAATCCATAATCTCCATCCCTATCCCCCCGCGTGCAGCAACCCGCGCTCGAATGCCACCGCCACCGCCTCCGCCCGGTCCGAGACCCGGAGCTTCCGCAGGATCGCCCGGGTATGGTTCTTCGCCGTATGCTCGCTGATGCCAAGGGCGCTGGCGATGTCCCGGCTCGAGTGCCCGCGCCGCATGTGATCGAGCACCTCGATTTCCCGCGCCGAGAGCGGTGAGTTCTGCGCGCGCTCCATCAATCGCCGCTCGATCGCCGGCGGCACGCAGCGCTCGCCGCCATGCACCCTGCGGATCGCACTGTTCAGCTCGCCGCGTTCCACGGATTTCAACACATAACCCTTCGCACCGGCGTCCAGCGATTGGAACACCTCCTCCTCCAGATCGAAGCTGGTGAGCATGATGATGCGCGCCACCGGAAATTCCTTGAGGATCCGCCGCACCACCACCACGCCGCTGCCACCCGGCATCCGCAAGTCCAGCAACACGATGTCCGGCCGATACTCGCGATACCGGAGCACCGCCTCTTCCGCATCCTCCGCCTCCGCGATGATCGCGAAATCCGGCTCCAGCCCCAGCATCGCTTTCAGTCCCATCCGCACCATCGCGTGGTCATCGACGACTAACAGCGATATTCTCGATGCATCCGCGGGCGACTGTTTCATGACCGCACCGTGGAACTCCACGCGGGCGGATTCAAGAATGAATGCCGATGCCTTCCAAGGACGGACCCCACACGTCGCCGCAAGAAAAATTCCCACTTCCCAAAAAACTCCGCGAAAGATCCCCTGCCCCGCCTCATTCCCACAACCACAGCGGACCCGATTCCCACCGGCTACGGCTTGCAAAATGACTCTTTCGCGTCATGGACTCGCACCGCCGTCCGGCTCATCCTGACGCAGATCCACGGCCCAACCCATCAAACTCATGAAACCATTACTTCTAGGCTGCACCGCCATCCTCGCCATCCTCGCCATCCACAGCCCGCAACTCGCTGCCGCGCCGATCCAGCTCACCAGCCCGGACGGCAAGCTGGTCGTCGGCCTCGCTGCCGCGGATTCGGAAAGCTTCGGCTATTCGCTGGCAGGCCAGGACACCCCGCTCATTTCCCACTCCGCCCTCGGCCTCGATTTCGGCCCCGCCGGCAAAGCCCCTGCAAGCGGCTGGAAAATCGCGGAATCCAAGACCCGCAGCGTCAACTCCACCTGGAAACCGCTCTGGGGAAAACGTTCCGTCGTCCCGGACCGCTACCGCGAGACCACCGTGGAACTCACCGGTACCGGCGCGCCGTTCGACCGGATTTCCATCACCGTCCGCGCCTATGACGATGGCATCGCCTTCCGTTACTCGATCCCGGCGGACGCCAAGGGAAAAGCCGCCAAAGCCACCGGCGACCTCACCGAATACAACTTCGCCGGCGACTTCACCGCCTGGTTCTACAATCACGAACAGCACAACCTCGGCCCGGACAAACTCAGCACCCTCACCGGCAACCGCGAGCCGGTCATGACCGTGCAGGCCGCCAAAAACGCCTTCCTCGCCCTGCACGAAGCCGACCTCCGCGCCGGCGAGCCCCTCCAGCTCACCAAATCCGGCCCCACCTCGTTCCGCGCCCTAACCGCCCCCGGCGAGATCGCCCCGGGATATGCGGGCCCCTGGCGCGTGATCTTCTACGGCACCACCCCCGGCGCGATGGTCGATTCCCATCTGATCGAACTCCTCAACCCGGATCCCACCGGCGATTTCTCCTGGGTCAAACCCGGCGTCGCCGTCTGGGACTGGCGCATCAACGGCGCGGAAGTGCCCGATTTCAAATACGGCATGAACCTGCCGTCGTGGATCCGCATGGTCGATTTCGCCGCCTCTAACGGCATCAAACACCTCGTGCTCGACGCCGATTGGTATGGCCCGGAATTTGGCAAAGACTCCGACCCCGTGAAGGGCGACAAAGCCGGCGACGTCAAGAAACTCATCGCCTACGGGAAAACCAAAAACATCGGCATCTGGCTCTACCTGAACGACGTCGGCGGCCGGCAATTCCCGTTGGAAGAAACGCTCGCCCACTACGGCGAGTGGGGCGCGGCCGGCGTGAAATACGGCTTCATGTCCGGCAATCCGGAGGAGAAAAACGCCCGCACCCGCCGGATCACCGAACTCTGCGCCAAGAACAAACTGCTCTGCGATTTCCACGACGGCCCGGTCCATCCCTACGGCCAGATGCGCACCTGGCCGAACGCCGTCACCCGCGAGTTCTGCTTCGCCCAGCTCGACTCCAAACGCGTATTCGAACCGAAAACCTTCGTCTCCTCCGTGTTCATCAACATGCTCGCCGGCCCGCTCGACATGAACAACGGCTTCTTCGACCTCCGCCAGGGCAAGACCACCCGCGTGGACAACCCGATGGAATGCCCGTCCACCGTCGTCGCCGAGGCCGCCCGCACGCTCATCACGTTTTCCGGCGCCACCATCATCCCCGACATCCCGGAGTTCTACCAGAAGTATCCTGAGCTGCTCAAATTCATTGCCAGCCAGCAACAGCCATGGCGGGAAAGCAAGACGCTATCCGGCGTCATCGACGAACACATCGTCATGGCCCGCCAGTCCGCCAAGGGCGTCTGGCTCGTCGGTGCCGCCACCAACGAGCAGTCCCGCGAACTGGAAGTGAAACTCGATTTCCTCCCGCCCGGCACCTATCAGGCGACCATCGTCCAGGACGGCGAGGACGGCGATTATCAGAAAAACCGCGAAACCCACCGCGTCGAAAAACGCCAGGCCGGCCCGGCGGACACGCTCCGCCTCAAGCTCGCCCCCGGCGGCGGAGCCTGCGTGATTCTAGAGAAATCCGCAAAGCCCTGATCCAAGATGACATCCCGCATCGTCTGTCTTGCCACCGCCCTCGGCTGGCTCGCCACCCCGCTCTCCACCGCCGCCGACTATCATGTCACTCCGGTTGGAAACGACGCCAGCGACGGCCTCAGCCAGCAAACCGCGTTCCGTTCCTTGGCCGCCGCCTGCCGCGCCACGCCCGCCGGCAAAAACGTCATCCACGTTTCCGCCGGCGAATACGAGGAATCCGAAAGCTGCGTGCTGCCTCCCGGCGTGAGCCTCACCGGGGCTGGCATCGGCAAGACGATCTTCCGTTGGAATGCCGTCCGCAGTCTCGATGAAAACCCCATGAAATTCGATTTCTCCGGCTTCCTGATCCAGATGAAGGACTCCGCGGACGCCACGATTTCAGGCCTGACCATCATCGGCGGCCTGGCGGATGACAAGCGGGCCCATGGCGGCATCCTCGCCCACGAGGTGAAGAATGTTTCCATCCACGACTGCGAGGTGAAAGGCCTCGAATTCACCGGCATCTGGCTGTCACGAGCCACGAGCTCCAGCATCCATCATTGCCGTTTCGACGATTGCGGCCACCCAAGCAAACAATCCTGTTCCGGCGGCCTCCAAGTCGGCGAACTCACCGATTGCACCATCCATCACAATATCATCCGCGAGCACCGCGGCGCCTATGGCATCAAGACCTGGATGACCACATGGACGAACCCCACCGACTGGGGCTTCTTCGCAAGCAACAAGGTCAAGCTGACCCGCGTCCGCTTCCATGACAATGACGTGAAAGTCCGGCAGCAAGGCGGCTGGGGCAACGGCCAGCCGAACATGGCCATGGAACTTTGGAATTCGGAGCCGGTCGATTGCGAGATCGACCGCAACCGCTTCAACGAATGCTTGTCGCTGGTCGAGGGCGGAAAGGCACCGAAAACCATCCGCGTCCACCACAACCTCTTCATTCTCGAACCCGGCTATTCCTACGCCATCGAGGCAGGGCATCATAATCTGGAAATCGACCACAACGTGTTCCGCAACGGTTTCTATCCGATCGCCAGCTTCGGCCATGCCATCGACAACCTGCGCATCCACCACAACACCTTCGACGGCATCGAGGACCACGGTTTGTGCAACCTGCCGGGCGTGACGAACTTTTCCTTCACTCACAACACGGTCGTCGTGAAGAAGGACATGAGCGTCCTGAACATCGGCGGAGAAAACAAACCCGGCCCCGCGAGCAACGTCACCATTACGAACAATCTCTTCGTCAAGGAAGGAAGCCCTGCCAGCAACTCCCCGATCATGAAGCTGCATGGAGGCTCCAAATCGGAAACCGTGGTCATCCGGGACAATGCTTTCTGGAATTGGTCGCCGGATGGCGACTCACCGCAGGTCGCCGATCCCATGCTGGAGCGCGCCGAGGATGGCGACCACCTGCTGCGCCTCTCCGCCAAAAGCCCGGTGCGGGCGGCGGGAAATGGCAACGTCGGGGATGACGCGGGGCTGCCGGCCCCCATCTTGAGGAAGTGACCGGTTCCCTGGTCGCCATCTCGTTTTTTACCCCCCTCGGCCTGCCGCGCTGCCGGGTTTTTCGATCCATGCCCGTTTGACCGGCTTGGTCCACACCCCGCTTCGCCACCGCAAAATCAGGCACGAATTGTCGCCACAAATGCATGAAGTGTCATTGCGCAACCCCCACGAAAGGCGTATGTTCCAGGTCTAGGTTCAAGCACCTCCCCTAAAAATACCGCCAAACCACCAGCAACTCATGAAATCAAAATCCAATCCATTCCTCCGCCGTTCCCTCGTCACCGCTGCCGCCATCCTCTGCCTCGGTTCCGCCCACGCGGCCACCTACAACTGGCAAGGTGACACAAACGCCAATTTCACAGAGGCCACCAACTGGGTCGAAGGGGCCTGGACTCAGTGGGATGA
>JBIHZT010000212.1:0-6380 GCA_044240265.1 Luteolibacter sp.
CTCATGATCCGGCTCCGCCACAAGTTATTGATCCAAATGTTCCGTCTGTTCGATCAGTTGGTCCTGATGGTTACAGCTGTCGGCATCATCTTTTTTCGGCCGGAAATCCTGTTGCGCGGACAGCGGCACATCCTTGATGCGACCCTCCAAATCGAGGACGCAATCGGCATCCTGATCCTTGCGGTGGGATGGATCGGTATCTTCGATTATTTCATCCGTTACAAAGCTGATCGTCTTGTAGCGCTCAACAACCAGTTGAAGAACCTGCTGAGGGCGACCTGCCTGTCCTCGTTCTGGCTGATGATGATCTCTGCCGTATTCTCGGTGAAAAGCTTCAATGTCCTGAATATCCTGATCTTCTTCGTGGTGGTGACTTCGGTCGGCATAGTAAGCCGCCTCGCCCTCCGCGTGCTGCTTCTGGGCGCCAGACGCTCTGGATACAATTATCGCTACCTCATCGTGGTCGGGGCCAATGACCGCGCTTGCCAGGTGGCGGTCAAGATCGATGACAAACCGGAACTCGGATATAAGATCGTCGGATTCGTGGCCGAAACTCCGGAAGCCATGGAGGGATGGAAGCCGCAGGAGTATGGTGACCGCAAGGTCCTGGGACTTCTCGCTAACCTGCGGGACATCCTCATCGGTGAACGAGTGGATGAAATCATCGTTTGCCTGCCCGTGGACGCCCGCTTCAGTGATATCACGATGATTGTGCAACATGCACGTGATCTGGGAATCGTCGTCCGCTTGATGCCTGAATTCGCGGATGGTGCTCTGCTCAGGAATCTGCATGTCGAGGAATTCGAGGATGAATGCGTCGTGACCTTGTTCCGCGAGCAGATGCTGATGCAATTGCTGCTCAAGCGTTTGATCGACGCGGCGCTCTCCCTCGCGGTTCTTGCCATCCTGTTCCCCGTGATGCTCGTGGTCGCGGCCCTCATCAAACTGACCAGCCCCGGCCCCGTGTTCTTTGTCCAGAAACGGGTGGGTATGAACCAGCGCCAGTTCAATCTCTACAAATTCCGCTCGATGGACGCCAACGCGGAGGAGCGAAAGCTGGATCTTCTCCATCTCAACGAGCGGGACGGCCCGGCATTCAAGATTGAGAACGATCCCCGCATCACGCGGATCGGCCGGTTCATCCGCAAGACCAGCATCGACGAACTGCCACAGTTGTTCAATGTCCTGAGCGGTGAGATGAGCCTGGTCGGCCCGCGCCCGCCGCTGCCCGAAGAGGTGAAAAAATATGAATGGCTGTTCCGCAAGCGCCTCTCGGTCAAGCCAGGCGTCACCTGCATCTGGCAGATCAGCGGCCGTAACAGCGTCTCCTTCGACCGCTGGATGAAAATGGACCACGAATACATCGAAAACTGGTCGCTCTGGCTCGACCTCCAGATCCTTCTCAAAACCATCCCCGCCGTGCTCTTCAGCCGCGGAGCCTCGTGAACCTGCAAGCGATGTCAGCTAGGCCTCCGAAAATTCTGGCCGTCTCCTCAGGAGGGGGCCACTGGGTTCAACTCCTCCGTCTCCGCCCTGCGTTTGAGGGCTGCGAAACCACTTTCGCCACCGTGGACGTGGGTTACCGGCCGGAAGTCGGGGGCGCTCCCTTCCGCCTGATCGTGGACGCGAACCGCTCGAACAAGCTCGCCCTCGTGAAATCCGCCTGGTCGGTCTTCTGGCTCCTTCGGGAACTCCGGCCGGATGTCGTCATTTCCACCGGCGCCGCCCCGGGCTTTTTCGCGATAAGGTTGGGTCGCCTCCTCGGAATCCGGACCATCTGGGTGGACAGCGTGGCCAACGCCGAGGAACTTTCCATGTCCGGCCGCAAGGCCGGCTCCTGCGCCGATCTGTGGCTGACCCAGTGGCCGGAACTCGCGAAGGAAGACGGTCCCAAATTCTTCGGCAGCGTGCTCTCTTGATCGCTGAGAGACGAGAGCTGAGACTTGAAAGTCTTACTCACTTCAGTCTTTAAGTCCCTCGCTACCTCCCTCAAGTCTTCCGCTTCATCCCTCTCAAATATGATCTTTGTTACAGTTGGAACCGACCAGCCGTTCGACCGCATGGTAAGGGTCATTGACCGCTGGGCGAATGAGCGCGGTCGCTCCGATCTCTTCGCCCAGGTCGGGATTGGTGGCTGGAAACCTGGTTTTCCCCACACCGAACTTCTTGCCCCTCCCGTCTTCAAGCAGCGCTTTATAGACGCCAGCGTCATCGTCGGCCATGCCGGGATGGGAACCATCCTCTCCGCACTTCACTACCGCAAACCCATACTTGTCATGCCGAAGCGAGCCAGTCTCGGTGAACACCGCAACGAGCATCAGCTTGCCACCGCCCGCCGGATGGTCGAGATGGGTAGTGTAAGCGTCGCATTTGACGAAGAGGAACTGTTTGATCGTCTCGATCACCTCGAAGAGATCATTCCTCGTGCTCCCATTGCACTCTGCGAGTCCGGCCCCCTCATTGAAGGGTTGCGCGAGTTCATTCATAACGATCGGGCATGACGCTCTTGTCATTGTCACGACTTCTTGCGACCCGCACGCTTCCCCCCACTTTTTCTCATGGATCTCTCCGTAATCATCGTGAACTGGAATTCCGAAGACTTCGTGCACAATTGCCTCAAGTCGATCTTCAGAGAGACGGAGGATTTGGAGTTCGAGGTCATTGTTGTTGACGGGGGATCGTTCGATGGTTGCGGGAAAATGGTTGAGGAGCACTTTCCCGAAGTGAGGTTTCTGCAATTGCAGAATAACGTGGGCTTCGCCGCTGCGAACAACGCGGGAGTCGATCTAGCCAAGGGACGCAATGTCCTTTTCCTCAATCCAGACACGGAGGTGATCGGAGATGCCTTGGGCACCCTTTCGCGGGCGATCGACGAACTGGAGAATCCGGGGGTGGTTGGCGCGCGTTTGCTGAATTCCGACGGTTCGGTGCAGGACAGCAGCGTCATGGCGTATCCGACCATCCTCAATCAGCTCTTCAACTCCAAATGGCTGAGGCGGCGGCTTCCTGATTCCGGTCTTTGGGGCAATTCCTGCCTTTTCAGAGAGGGGGGGCAGTCTGAGGCGGTCGAGGCGATCTCCGGCGCCTGCGCCCTCATGCGAAGAGACATTTGCGACGCCATCGGCCGCTTCAGTCTCGGCTACTTCATGTATGCGGAGGACCTTGACTTGTCCTACAAGTGCACCGTGCAGGGTAGATCCAACTATTATGTCCCCACCGCGACCGTCACCCACCACGGCGATGGCAGCGTCACCCGTGCGAAGAGCAACTTCGCGGTCGTCATGGCCGCGGACGCGATGCGGCGTTACTTCCAGCTTTATCGCGGCCAGCTTTACGCCACCCTCTATCGCGTCACGATGGGGAGCGCCGCGCTTGTCCGGATTCCCTTGATTTCACTCGGGATGGCGATGGGAACGAGGCAGAAGAATCTGGAGGGCTCCCACGACAAATGGAAGGCCATTCTGCGCTGGGCACTCGGTCGCGAAGCATGGGTGCTTGATTACAAGTGATATGGTCCAGCTCGGACCTGACGGCACTGGTTCATGGTCATCCCGGACAAACATCCTCGTCCCGATTTTTTTCCTTCATGATCAGCGTCGTCATTCCGTCCTACAATCGAAAAGACTGCATCCTGCGCCTGTTGGAAGACCTTCGGGCCCAGCAAGGAGCGGATTTCGAGGTAATCGTTGTCGATGACTGTTCACCGGATGACACTGTGGAGGTCCTGCGTCGGGATTTTCCGGAGATCACCCTGCTGGTCAATGAGCGCAACGGCGGCCCCTGCGTCAGCCGCAACCGCGGGGCTCTGGCCGCAAAAGGGGGGATTATTGTCGGTTTCGATAGCGATGTGAGCGTCTCCGACGTCCACCTGCTCGCGAAAGTTTCCCGGGCCTTCGCCGAGATGCCCTCTGCCACCGGCCTCGCTTTTCGAATCTTCGAGCCCGATGGCGTCACCGACGACGCGCCGCGCTGGTGGCATCCACTGCCGATCAGCACCGCGAAAGACCGCACCTTCGAGACGGACTACTTCAGCGGCACCGGCTACGCATTCCGCCGCGTTCCGATGGTCGCGGCCGGCCTTTACCCGGCAATTCTCTACATGCACTACGAGGAGGTGGAGCTTGCTTGGAGGATCCTCGATCAAGGCGGTTCCATCTACTACCGCCCGGACTGCACGGTGGTCCACCACGCCCACTCGGTCTCACGGCGGAGCGAGATCAAGGTCTTCTACAAGCCGCGCAATCAGATCCTGCTGGCCACTGGTTGTTTGCCGTTTTTTAGGGCGCTCCGCTACGCCCTGCCACGGACAGTCTTCCAGTTCGCCTCCGCCTGCCGCAACGGACATTTGCTCGATTTCTGGCGTGCCATGCGCTCCGCGCTCGGGCTTCTCCCGGCAAGACTCGAGGAGCGCAAGCCGCTGAGTCCGGAGACCATTAAACGGATTTCCGATCTCCAAAGGGCCCGGCAGCAAGTTTCTCCCTTTGAAAAACCAAGCAATATCTTACGGGCTTTCAAAACATTGTAAAATTTTAAAATTATACTGGACGAGTTGACCCTCGCGATGTAAAAATATTCTTGTTGTATTAAATTTTACAATTGCTTTTCAAAACGCCGCCTCACCGTAGCTAATCCGGAAACCCAAATTAAACGATTCAAGCGCATGAAACTGATCCATCCGTTGCTCCTGCTGGCAATAGCAAGCCTGATCCACGAAACTGCCGCTAAACCCAAACCCACACGCTTCCCTTCCTTCGGTCCCAACGGCACTCACTGGCCGGGACAGGTATCTGGATTGGTGACGCCGTATATGTATGACGAAACGGTCCCGCACCGTATCGAGGTGCCTTGTTCGTGGGCTGCCATCATGGCCGCCGTAAATGCGCTCACGCCAACGCAAGTCGAACAAGGCGCGATCATTCTTGTTCGGCCCGGGTCTCTTGTGGGCGCTGGAGGATCGAATAGCGATCCCTCGGACCTGATTGACATCGGCGACAAAACTTGGACAAAGCGCGTGACCATCGCGCCAAGGGATGGCTGGGGAACCTTAACCGTCAACGGCGGGTTTAAGATGTCGCGGGTAGAAAACATCTGCATCGCGGGTTTTAGGTTTAACAGCGGGATCAGAATGTCTTCTTGCAACCGCTTTGCTTTTGCCAGGTGTCTTGTAGCAAGCTACATCGTGGCCTTTGGGAAATCTACGGAGGAAACACATTACCGACAGTGGGAATTTGTGGAGCTGGTAAAGCGCCAAGTAAATGCCCCTGAGGATAGTGACGTGATGCAACTCCAAGCATTGCAGAGCGGCGGAGTGGATCATGTGCGGGATCTTGTGGTGGACGGAAGCTATTTCGCCCCCAATTACATGAACATCGGATCGATTGCGCACCAAGACACGATCCAGCACTTAAGCGGTGGTGGGTGGCGGTTCTTCGGCGCGACCTATCAAGACACGGCGGTTTTTGCATCGAACCGTTGCGCTATCAACGGAGGTCTGGACACTGTAGTTCTTCGGAATTGCTGGCTGAATTCGCGAATAGATAATCAGGTTTGGCTTTACCCTGTCCCGGCAGGAGCGGAAATGCTGTCAAACGCGGGAGTGAGTCAGGGTAGTTGGAAAAACGCCACGTTCGATGGCGGCTATGTGATGGGAGGTCTCCAGAGCAATACCGCGCTTTCTCCGAATCCCTATCAGACGGTTCTAAACGGGGCGAAAATTGACTACCAGCCTACAGGAGCAGCCGCTCCGCTCACAGGCGCGTGGACAGTAGATACGTCACTGAATGGGCGTACCAATCCAAAGGCGCCGCCGCTTCCAACCGATGAATACCTCGACTCGATCTGGCTCTACGGTGCGGTCCTCCCGGAAGTGTCTGGCGCCCCCCCGCCGATTGGGCCGCCGGGCCCGCCTTCAGGTCTTCGAGTCATTGAATAATGGTGGTATTGATAATGGAAGAGGCGACTCTGCTATTATCGCCGGTCTCTCCGTGTTTTCCCGCAAAGCGGCTCTCCAATATTTAATTTTTCGTGGAATCTCTTCGGGTCCTGTACAGCTTTCCCCATCGATTGGGTGCACAACGCATCTGTCTGACAGCCTGGCAGCAGGCGGAGCACGTTGGTAGCGCGGGGGCAAGGGTGACCGTCCTTTGCGGCTCGATGGCGAGGCCGCTTTCCTCTGCCGAAAAAACAATCACGACTCTTTCGATTGGAGCGCTTCGTTTACCGGTTAGTATTCTTGGTCGCGAACGTTGCCTGATGGCGCATGATTGGAGAACCGCTCGGTGGCTGGCCAGGAATCACCGTGATATTGATCTTGTGCATGCGTGGCCCGGAGCTGCGATTCAAACCATACGAACTGCCAAGCGGTTTGGAATTCCTTGTCT
>JBIHZT010000213.1:0-6362 GCA_044240265.1 Luteolibacter sp.
CGTCGCCGCCGGTGAAAAGGCCCGCGAGTTCGTACACTCCGCCGAGGAGAAAGCCGCCGCCCTGAAGGACCGCGCGCTGGAGACCGCCCAACAGTTCCGCGAAACCGCCTCCGACCGTGCCAGCCAGATCAAGGCCACCGCTTCCGAGAAAGCCAGTGCCTTCAAGGTCGCCGCCACGGACAAGGCCCAACACCTCAGGGAATCCGCCACCGAACAGTGGCAGGACACCCGAGTGAAGGCCAAGGAGTTACACATCACTGCGGAAGACTACATCCGTCAGAACCCCACCAAGTGCGTGCTGAGCGCGCTCGGAGTGGGATTCCTGATCGGCTTGATCGTCCGTCGCTGAGACGCGGCCCCTGTCGTCAGGTGAGTTTCCATCCCGTCTCATGAGTCCATCATCTGACATTGGTCCGATTCCCCCCGGTGATTCCACCGGGCGGGAATCCCAACGGTCCGGTGCCCCCCGCGCCAACTGGCGCGAGGCGCTCATGGCTTTGGTTGCCGCCCGTCTGGCATTGATCGAGCTGGAGTCCAAGGAGGCGGCCCAGGCCGCAGGTCGGCGAACCGCATTCATTGGCGCTGCCTGCGCCTGCGTGTTTTTCACTTGGGCGCTGTTGCTTGCCGCCGGGGTTTCCATGATTTCCAGAGCTTCGGGCTGGTCGTGGGACGGGGTCGCCGCCGGGTTGGCGGTGCTCCACCTGTTGGTCGGCATTATTCTGGCACAATCCGCCAAATCTTCGGGAGGCCCTGCGTTTCCCATCACCCGCGCTGAGTTCAAAAAGGATCGAGAATGGATCGAAAACTTCAACAAAGACAAGAAATCGAGCGACTGATCCGCCTCAGCGATTCCGCCCGCGCCGGTTTGGAAGCCGAGGCGGAATTGCTGCGCCAGCGGCTGGACGTTCCCGCCCGTTTCCGCAGTTCGCTCAAAAACCACCCCACCGGTTGGCTCGTCGGCTCGCTGGCCTCAGGACTTGCGGCCAGTCTGCTTTTCGGTCGCAGGCCCCAGGTCGTCGCCGAGAAAAAGCGCCGCGGCCTGCCGCTTACTCTGCTGGGTCTCTCCTTGACCGCCGTTCGGCCGCTCGCAAAAGTCTGGCTAACCAACCAAGTGAAACAATACTTTGCCGCGCAGCGCGCAGGCCCGCCGCAAGACCAACTCCACTAAGGTCCACCTCCTTCATTCCAAACTGCCCAAACCCTTCTCATGCCAGCTCACCAGGTCCTCGATCACGTCGATCAATACCTCCAACTCGGGCGCGATTACGATTGCTCGGACATTCACCTACCCACCTCCTATCCTCCCGCCTGGAGACGCTTCGGACAGCTTTCCCCGATCTGGGAAGACCACCAGCCGCTGACCGCGCAGGATACCGAGCGGCTCACCCGCTCCTTCCTCGGCGAAAAAGAATGGGAGCGACTCCAAAGTCAGGGAGACATCGACTTCGCCTACTCGTCCGCCAACGGCCGCTACCGCGCGTCCGTGGTCAAGCAGCGCCTCGGCTACGACATGGTCTTCCGGATCATCAACGACAAGATCAAGACCCTTGAGGACATCGGACTGCCACTGGAGCACATCCTGCCCCTCACCCGCTATCAGAACGGCCTCGTGCTCATCACCGGTTCCGTCGGCTCCGGCAAGTCCACTACCCTCGCCGCTCTCGTCGATTTCATCAACCGCGACCGTGAGGACCACATCCTCACGCTCGAAGACCCCATCGAATACGTTTTCGAATCCAAAGGCTGCCACGTCAACCAACGCGAGGTCCACAAGCACACCGAGTCCTTCGCCCGCGCCCTGCGCGGCGCGTTGCGGGAAGATCCGGACGTCATCATGGTCGGGGAAATGCGCGACCTAGAGACCATCCAGCTCGCCCTAACCGCAGCGGAAACGGGTCACCTTGTCCTCGGCACCCTCCACACCGGCAACGCCCCGCGGACCCTCGACCGGGTGCTCGACGTCTTCCCCACCGACCAGCGCGACCAGATCCGCATCATGGTTTCCGAATCCCTGCGCGGCATCCTTTCCCAACAACTTGTGCCCCGCGCCGACGGCAACGGCCGCGTGCTTGCGCTCGAACTGCTGGTGAACACCCCGGCCGTCTCCAACTGTATCCGCGAGGGCAAAACCTTCATGCTCCCCGGCGTCATGCAGACCGGAAAAAACGTCGGCATGATCACCATGGACGAGTCCCTGCGCCAGCTCTACATCAAGGGCCTGATCTCCCGCGAGGAGACACTCTTCCGCTCGGATGACAAGAGCCAGATGAGGGCGTTCTTCGAGTCCTGACCGCCCGATTTCCGACAAAACCCGCCTTCATATTTCACATGGCCAAGATTGACACCCTCTTCCGCTACCTGATCGCCACCAAGGGCTCCGACCTCCATCTATCCGAAGGCCAGGTGCCGAAGATCCGCGTCCACGGCGCGGTCACCCCCATTCCCGACCAGCCGGTCCTCGAGGGAGAATCCTTCAAGCAACTGCTTGCCGAAATCTGTGATGCCAAGGCGTTCAACAACTACCTCGAAGGCGGCGACCTCGACTTCGCCTACGAAATGGACGAGGACTCCCGTTTCCGCTGCAACTATCTGAAACAACAGAACGGCCTTGCCGCCGTTTTCCGGCTCATCCCCACGGAAATCGCCTCGCTCGAAAGCCTCGGCGTGCCGAACGTTGTCAAGGAGTTCGGCCACATGCGCGCCGGTCTCGTGCTCGTCACCGGCCCGACCGGATCCGGCAAGTCCACCACGCTCGCCGCCCTGCTCGACTACATCAACACGAACTTCAACCGCCACATCATCACCGTGGAGGAGCCCATCGAGTTCGTCCACAGCAATAAAAAATCCATCATCACCCAGCGTGAGGTGCCCATCCAGACGCCCTCCTTCGCCGACGGCCTGCGCGCCGCCCTGCGGGAGGACTCGGACATCGTGCTCGTCGGAGAAATGCGCGACCTGGAAACCATCTCGCTCGCCCTCACCGCGGCGGAAACCGGACTGCTCGTCTTTGGCACCCTGCACACCAACAACGCCCGCAAGACCGTGGACCGGATCATCGACGTCTTCCCCGCGAACCAGCAGTCGCAGGTCCGCACCATGCTCGCCGCCTCGCTGCGCGGCGTGGTCGCGCAGCTGCTCTGCAAGCGCATCGACAAGCCCGGCCGGACCGCCGTCCACGAAATCATGTTCGCCACCCCCGCCGTGGCCGCCATCATCCGGGAAGGCGCCACCCAGAAACTCTACGACGTCATCACCGGCGGTAAAAACGAAGGCATGCAGTTCATGGACGAGTCGATCTGGACGAAACTCCGTGAAGGAATGATCTCTCCGGAGGAGGCCTACATGAAGGCGATCGACAAGACACGCTTCAAGAAATACCTGCCGGAAAACCTCTCCCACCTCGGCGACGCGTCCGGCGAGAGTCCGCTCACGCACTAACCGATTCCACCCGGCGGTTTCAAAAACGCTGCGACCAAGGAGCGGTAAACAGCGCTTCGGGGAATCTTGTTCCGGCGTTGAAGATCTGCCCATGTAGCTCCACGAAGCGGCTCCAAGGTTTTCCGCGCCAACAAGGCTGGTAAAACAGTCGCCGCCCGGAGGCGCCGAAGCCGCAGCGTGGCGGCGTATTTTTCACCTTCGTCAAGCCACAGCTCCGCCCGGTCCTGCCACCGGGCATAACACGCCAGCAGCTGCGGGAAATCAGCAGGATCCGCGACCGGCAGGTAACAGCGGCCCATCGCTAGATCCTCCGCCACGTCCCGCAGGATGTTCACCAGTTGGAGCGCTTTCCCAAAGGCGATCCCCTGCCCTACCAGCTCCGCTGCCGGCGATTTGGAAAACTCCCCGCCGAGCGTGAGAAATCCCAACTTCGTCCAGAACGCACCGACGCACCCGGCGACGCGCCACGCATAATCGTCCAGCGCCGCATCGTCTTGAAGCGCCACGGGATTTTCCCGGGTCGCGCTGGCAAAGCGCTCCAGATCAAGCGTCTGGCCGCTGATGATGATTTCCAAAACCTCCCGCACGAGAACGGCCTCGCTCTCGGGAAGGTTCCGCAGCCAATTCAAAATCGACTCGGTGCATGCGAGCAAACGACGCTCCTTCACATCCGGCACCGCATTCAGGATCGCAACCGGCCACGGCTGAAACTCCGCTTCGCCTGAAACACAGCGCCGGAATTGTTCCAAACACCGCTGCCTCTCCCCGACCGGTAGGGCCGCGCTGTCGGCCAGCGTGTCGCTGGTCCGCGCCAACAGATAGCCGAGACTCGCCGCGTCGCGCATGGGCCCGGGAAGCAGCCGCAAGGTCAGATAGAACGAGCGCGAAACGCCCTTGAGCACCTGTTTTCCCAAGTCATCGATCACCGGGACCACACAAGATCCGCGACGCGCAAATGTCAATCCACCACCGCCTGCCTGCGGAACTCGCCCGGCGGGCATCCCTGCCGCGCGCGGAAGACCTTCGCGAAATACTGGCTCGACTGGAAGCCACAGCGGAAGGCGACCTCCGTCACGCTCACCTCCGGCCTCTCCACCAACAGGCGCGCGGCGGCCTCAACCCGAATCCTCGTTAGAAACTCGACCGGCGCGACGTTGAACAACTTCCTGCAATAGGAGGAAAAATGCGTGCGTCCCAGCCCGCAGGCTTCCGCCATGGAATCCAGCGTCCACGGCTCGTCCAGCCGGCGGGTGAGGCTTTCCAGAAACAAGCGCACCGTCCGCTCACTGCCGGAGAGCGACGCGTCGAGCTGAGGATTGCGGGATTCCAACAACTCCGCCAGCAGGACGACCAACTCGTTGATGACGATCTTGAGCCGCGCCAGATTCGTGTCGCCCACCCCACGCGCCACGATCTCGTCGAGCCGTGAAAAACAATCGCCGATCCTGCGGTCGCCGTGCCAGACCGGGTCCTCGTTCTGCCGGAGCGTTTCGGTCAGCCGTTCGAGTCCGGATTTCGGGAAAAGCAGCCACTTCGGCCATTGCCACGGCTGGTTGGGACGGCGCATCCCCACGTCGAGAATGATCCACGAATAATGACAGGCCGGCACGTTCGGGTCACCCACCCGGTGCCGTTGCCACGGCCGGGTGATGGTCAGCTCGCCCGGCCCCACCGTGAGGGATTTTCGGCCGATCCCAAATGGCAGCCGCCCGGCGGACACGTAGCCGATTTCGATGCCTTCGTTGCAATGCCAGCCGAGGCCCCAATCCTGTTGGCCCGGCGCGTTCCAAAACCCCGCCATGCAAAGTTCCTTCAGCTCGTTTCCCGGCAGGCGCGTGCCCGGGTAGCCGCCCCGGCTGATCGCTTCCAGGCGCAATCCGCCACTGGCTGCGGCCCGCTTGAGCGGCTCGCAGGTGTCGGCGTGAAACAATTCCCGCTCGGTGCGGAAGGTGCGGCGTTTTTCCATGGGTTCCGCAAAGCTTTACCGATTATAGGAAAATCCTGAATGGAAAAATTTACCAGTGGGAAACTTTGCAAGCATTCACCCGTGGCAATTCCCTAAATTCTCCATCACCGGATCATTTACGCTACCTGTCTCGCCACAGCGTGCCGTCTATTTCCAACCCAAATAACCCGAGAAAACAAATACCAGATATGAAACTCAAAAACTCACCCCTCGCCTCACTCATTTGCGTGTCGCTCCTCGAATCCGCCGCCCTGTCACAAGCGGAGGTCAGCATCGGCGACATCATCAGCGTCAATTTGGCCATCCCAGGTGCTACTCCTACTCCGTCAGGCGCAGCCGTAATCGGTGGTCTTACTGACACCTGGAACCAGGTTGTCACACCAAGTGCTGCTTGGGAATCATCGGCTGATGGTAATTACAGCGGCTTGAATACGACCTCAGGTGCCGCCTCCGGTGTCAGCTTGGCCTTTGCTGGTGGAGTCACGGCTCACGGCATTGACAACACCCAGGGCCCCGAAGTCTTTAAAAGCGCGTTTGGCCTCAAGCCAAGTGTCCCTTCCGCTACCGTTACCTTATCAGGACTCGGGGCAGGCACGATCGTTGATCTCTACCTTTACTCAGGGGGGTACACCACTGGTGAAGGCGCGACATTCAACTTCGGCACTGGCGCGTTTACCGCAACCAATACTGTGTCCGTGGAGACCACTTACACCTTAAACGACAACTACGTGAAAATCGCCGGCCTGGTTGCCGACGGTTCCGGCAACATCACCGGCACTTGGACAGCAGCCACTTCAGGAAATTATTCCACATTCAACGGTGCGCAAATCGAAGTGACCGCCACCACCCCTCCACCCGCCATCACCTCGGGCACGTGGACGAATCCGGCCGGTGGCCAATGGGGCACGGCGGGCAACTGGCTCAGCAATCTTGTGGCCAACGGCAGCGGCAGCACGGC
>JBIHZT010000214.1:0-6344 GCA_044240265.1 Luteolibacter sp.
AGGAAAGGCAAAGCAAGTGCAATGCAAGTGCATCGCAAATGGAATGCCCGCCAGAAACCAGAAGCCAGAAGCCAGAAACCAGAGATCAAAAGCCATCCCCCCTTTCATCCCCCAAGGGGGAAAGCCAATCGAAGATGCCGACGAAGGCCGAGGCCACCACCCAAGCCGAGGCCATCTATCAAGCCTATCCTCGAAGGGTGAAAAAGCCCGAGGCATTGAAGGCGATCCGCAAAGCCATGTCATCCCACGCCCCGGATTTCCTGCTTGAGAGAACCCAGGCATACGCCGCCGCGATTGCATGGCAGGAAAAGCAGTTCATCCCGCATCCCTCGACGTGGTTCAACGCCGAGCAGTTCAACGACGATCCCGAGGACTGGAAACGACCCCACAGCCACGGAGGACCACCCGCCCGCCCGCGCATCATACCCGACATCGGAGGCCGAAAGCCCATGGCGGTTCTGAATTTGGATGATGCGCCGCCGTTTGATCCAAATGAACCAGAGGATGAATTTTGAAAACACCGAAACCATGACCCCGAAATTTCACGCCATCGCCACCCTTGGCAGTTTCACCGACAAGACCACCGGCAAGAAGGTGAAACGCTACCTCACTTGCGGGACGGTTTTTGAGAGTCCCAAAGGAAAACTTTTCATGCGGTGGGACGCACAGCCGGTTTCTCCCGACTGGTCAGGTTTCATTTCCTTCCGCGAGATTTCCCGCGGCGGTGCCACCGCAGACCCGGCCACCGACGAGGCACCGGAAGAAGCCCATGACGAAGCCGGCCCGTTCTGAATCTCTCCACGCCTCACCAAGCACCACGCCACGCCATGCCATCGCCCATCCTACCCCAGCACCCGCTCGACCACCCAGGCAGCATCAAGATCATGCTTGGCCGGGACGCATCCGAGGCCATCGCCGCCAACGGTGATTTTCACTTGGCCATGATTTCCCACCCAGACGCCACCTCACCACCGGAAGCTAACGGGCGATTGATTCTTGTCTGTATCCCACTCGACAAAGCCACGCTCGACGCCGCCGCCCGCGTCGCACTCCGCAAGGCCCGCGCCGTCACCATCAAGTCACCCGCGACCCCGGCCACCCAATGAATCCACCGCCAGCAAATTTGATGCGAGCCGTCAACACCGCCCTTGCCGTTGAGTCTCTCAGCTTCACGGCGTTCCTGATTATTTGTTCCGTCGCCGCCGAGGAAATGCCCACGCAATCCCAAGTTGCCCGGCGGTTACGTTGGAGATACTGGCTTGTGAAAAACGAAGTGGATAACAGCCCGTGGATCATCAAGCACCGGCAGGATCTCATCCGCCTTTCACTCACACCCGACGGCTTTGCCAAGGCTTGCCGAATCAAGGCCACCCTGAACCGCCTCAACCCGCCCACACCATGAACCAACCCGCCCCGATCCCACTCCCCCGCGACGCCCGCTTGCAGAGATACGCCGACGGCATCCTCGAAGGCCTCGAAGGCTGGCAGGCATACAAGGCCGCTTTCCCCGACTGCCGCACCAAGCCGAGCGCAGCAACCGGCCACAAGCGGACCAGCAAACGGCCCGACGTGAAGGCGTATATCCGAGCCGTGAGACAAGCCCGCGCCGAGGAAATGATTCTGAGCCTGCGGACCAAGCGGGAGTTTCTTTTCCGCATTGTCACCACGCCCTTAACTTCCATCGACCTCGACAGCCCCACCCGCAAGGACCATGACTTGCTGAAGAAGTTCAAGCGGACCGCCACGGAATTTGGCGAGTCGGTGGACATCGAAAAGCTGGACGCCCTGAAAGCCATCGACCTCGACAACAAGCTGTCAGGAGACGACGCCGGAGACAACGCCATGCACTCACTTGCCGCGGCAATTGCCGGCCTTGGCTCCCTTGGTCCCGTGCCACAGGGAGAAGATCGAATGTAGCCGCCCGCAGTCTTCCCAATGGGAACCAAAGAGGGACGCGCAGCACCGGCCACGCCACTACCGCCCCGCCTTGCCACCGTGCAGGACGGGGCGCTTTCCTTTTCCGCCCCAGGGCAAAACAAGCCCAAGCAACCGCCGGCCTTTCCATCACGGCACCGGCCGATTTTCCCGACAATTGAAGCGGTAAGTTCCAAGGGGGAAATTGGGGGAATTGTTCCCACTTTCGTTCCCAAACACCCTGCTTTCCGTCAGCATCCAAACGTAACTCGTTGGAAATCAAAATGGTGCGCGATACTGGGTTCGAACCAGTGACCCCCTCCGTGTCAGGGAGGTGCTCTACCACTGAGCTAACCGCGCAATCCAGACGCCCTCAAGCGCGCGCGAAGCTAGGACGGGCGCGGCATGGGATGCAACCCCTTTTTTCGGCTAAAAAAAGAGGCGGGAGATCCGAGGATCTCCCGCCGTTGATAAACCCCGCACCGGAAGTGAAAAGGCGCTTGGCTCGAAGGCCCGACACCTGCTTCACCCGGCGGGATTCTGAATTACTTCTTGGCAGCCTTTTTGGCAGCCTTTTTCGCGGCCTTCTTGGCGGCTTTCTTGGCAGGAGCCGCTTTCTTCGCAGCTGCCTTCTTGGCCGGGGCCTTCTTGGCGGCCGCTTTCTTCGCAGGAGCGGCTTTTTTCGCAGCTGCCTTCTTGGCAGGAGCGGCTTTCTTGGCAACTACCTTCTTGGCCGCTTTTTTAGCGACCTTCTTGGCGCTTTTAGCGACTTTTTTCGCCGCCTTTTTGGCTGCCTTTTTCGCAGGAGCCTTTTTGGCGGGGGCTTTGGTTGCCGCTTTTTTCGCCGCCTTCTTGGCCGGGGCTTTTTTAGCCGGGGCTTTCTTGGCAACTTTCTTCACGGCTTTTTTTGCAGGTGCCTTTTTGGCAGCTTTCGTCGGTGCTTTTTTTGCAGCCATAGTTTTGTGTCGTTGGAGTTCGCGTTCGATGTTTGTTTTCTCTTCCGGCGTTAATGTGCCGGCGGAGAGGATAGCGAGGAGCGCCTCACCGAGGCGTCCTCCAAAAGCGTTAGTCAGGAAGTCGTGGGTCGCGCGCTGCACGATCACCTCCTGGGAGTAGGCCGCCTCATAGACGTGCGCCCTGCCGACCAAGGCGCGCTTCACGAGGCTTTTTCTCTCGAGACTCTGCATCACGGATAGAACCGTGGTGTAGGCCCGGTCCTTGCGGTCCGGCAGCGTCTCATGTACGGCGGCTACCGTAGAAGGTCCTTCATGCCACAAAACGGATAGGGCTTGAAGTTCGAGATTGGATGGATGGATGGGCCGCGCCATGAATGATGTCTCTTCGCAGCCACGAGGAAACTAGTAGTTGGAACATCCGTCAAGTTGAAATGTGTCGATTTTAAGGAAAACCAAATTATTTTTTCACGACAACTACCGGTTACTAGAGTGACCGTAGTTCGCTGCCATCCGTCACTCCAACGGACCGGTCATCTCCGGACGCGTGATGAGTGGATCGATCTTCCGCAACGCGTCCCACAATCCGTCATCGGATGGATCGCCGTTGAAGAGCACGCGTCCTTCGTTAGATACGAGCACGAAGACCGGCAGCGTCTGCACGCGAAGCTCGCGGACGAAGGGGCTGTCCTTGGAATCAAGCAGCCATGCGCCGGGTGCCTCAGGACCTAACGGACGAATCATCGTCCGCGCGTCGGCGATGGTTTCCGGCTTGCTGTCAGGCAGGATGGAAACGACGGCGACACCTTTTTCCGCAAGCGCCTTCGCGGTAATGACGAAGTCCGGCATGCTGGCCTCACACTCGCGACTGGCAGGCGACCAGAAGTGGAGGATCATGGCCTTCTTGTCCGGCATGAGGCTTGAGAGAGAGACGACGTCGCCACCGGCTAGCGGGATGAGCCGGGTTTCGAAATCGATCTTCACGCCGCGCATGGACTCCTCGAGGCGCAGACGCTCGATGTGCGGAGCGAAGGCGGACGCCTGGCGCGGACTCAGCCAGAACGCCTCGGTGATGTGGGATTTGAAAGCATCCTTGTCGCCTTTTTTAAGCGATGCGATGGCTTGCACGTATTCAGTAACAGCGAGCCAGTCCTCCTTCACGCCGAAGATCGCCGAGTCCTCGATCTTGAAGAGTTCCCGCTGTTTGAGGAACTCCGGAAGCATCGCGGCGACAGCGTCGTCCTCGCGACGGTCCACATGATAGAGGAAGCGGGCCTCGAGGATCGCCTGCTCGGCAATGCCGTTCTCCCGCGCCGCCTTGACGACCGCTTCGAGAGCCCCGGCGGAATCGCGCTCGGAAAGAAGATTGTCCAGCGCGACCTCGCGGGGGCTTGGATTCGGACTTCCGGACGCCCGGGGAGTGTCCTTGGTCTCGGCCGTCGCAACGGACAGCAGCGCTAGCAGTACGATGGCGGCGGCGGGAATGCGCATGGCGGCGGGTTGGGCGAAATCACTGAACGGGAGGAATCACCATCTTCCTGCCAAGCACGACGGTGTCCTTGGTCATGCCGTTGGCCTGTTTGATCGCGGCCGAGGGCACCTTGTATTTCGCGCTGATGCCGGAGAGGGTGTCTCCCGCGACGACGGTGTGAATGATGGCGGCGCCGTTGGAGGCGGGCTTGGGCACGGCGGGCACTGCCGGCATGACATTGTTAGTGTCGGGAGCGGCGGGTGTGACAGCGGCGGTGGCACTGGTTTCCTCATAGGCGGCCGGAGTGTCATAGACGGGGTTCACCGGCTCGGTGGCTGGCGGTGCCGCCGCTCCGCCGTCCGCGGTGCCGTAGGGATTGGTGGTGTCATAGGTATCCGCCTTTTGCGAGGCACAGGAAACGAATGCGAGGGCGAGCAGTGATGGGGCGAGGATGCGGAGCGGATTCATGATATGGATGTAGCGGATTGGATTTGAGTTGTGAAGGACGGATGTCGAAGACGCTCCGTGCGTGCCGATGAAACGTCGCAAAGTGGAATCTTTATTCAACGGGATTCCGGACGCAGTCGGAAAAAACCGCTGGCCGTCCGGTTTGTGTGATGGGCCAGATCTTCGAGAGACTCACCGCGCAGCGTGGCAATGCGCTCCGCGGTCGCCCGGGCGTATGAAGGTTCGTTGCGTTTTCCCCGGTAGGGTTCGGGTGCCAGATAGGGAGAATCCGTTTCAATCATGAAGGCGCCCGCCGGACACTGACACGCGGTCTCGCGGACCTGGTGCGCGGTCTTGAAGGTCGCCACGCCACCGAGCGAGATCACGCCACCAAGATCGATGACGCGCCGCGCGTTTTCCCACGGGCCGATGAAACAGTGGAACACCGCACGCACCGACGCGGCATATTCCTGATAGACGGCGAGCGCGTCTTCGAACGACGCGTCGCCCTCGCGGTCCCGCGTGTGGATGACGACGTTGAGCTTCGCCGCGGCGGCGAGATCGAAGTGCTGGCGGAGAAACCGCAACTGCCGCTCGCGGAAATCCTTCTCCTCCCAGCCCTCGGGCGCGGGGTGATAGTAGTCGAGCCCGGTCTCGCCGATGGCACAAACGCGAGGGTCATTCACGAAGGCCGCGAGTTGATCAACCGCATCGTCCGGCGCGTGATGGACATCGCACGGATGAATTCCAATGCATGCGTGGACGGCGGGATTTTCCGCGATGGCTAGATTTGCCTGCACGTCGTCGAGACAGGTCGCGAGCGAGATCATCCGCGCCACGCCGGCGGCATCCGCGCGCTCAAGCAGTTCCGGAATTTCTTCAGGAGAAAACCGGTGGGAGGCGAGATGGCAGTGGGAATCGGTTAGCATGTCGGTCGGCGGTGCAGGGCGGTGAGAAACGCGGCGACCTTTTCAAAGTCCTTGATGCCCGGTGAAACCTCCGCGCCCGAGGCGATGTCGAGCGCGGCCGGCTGCACGCTCATGGCCGCAAGACCGGCATTCTCCGGTACGATGCCGCCTGCCAGAATCACCGGCAGTCCCGGATGACATCTACGGAAATCCGAGGCGACCTCCCAATCAAACACCTCGCCGGTCCCGCCGTAGATGCCGGGCGCGTGGGCATCGAGCAGGATCGCATCCGCCCCGAACTCCGTCGCCCGCAGCAAATCCGCGCGGGTCTTCACGCCGATGGCCTTGATGAACGGAATCCCCGCCTCGCGAAATGCCGCCGCATCTTCCGGCGTCTCGTCGCCATGAAGCTGGACCACATCGAGCAGACCTTCACCCACCAGCCGCAGCGGCAGCTCCGGCGGCTCGTTCACGAAAACGCCCACCCGCAGGATTTTCCCGGCCAGATCGCGCAACCAGGCGGCGTCTTCCGGCGGCAGATAGCGTTTCGACTTGGGCCAGAAATTCACCCCCAGGGCATCCACCCCCATCGCCACGAGCCGCTCCGCGTCGGCCCGCGTGGTCACTCCGCAGATTTTCAGCGAGACGAAA
>JBIHZT010000215.1:0-6328 GCA_044240265.1 Luteolibacter sp.
CCTCATACCGCTGGGTCACCCGCTCGAAGGCGGGCGGGAAAACCACCACCAAGACCAGCACCACCCGCGCCAAACTTGACACATGGGTCCGGCTGGTTTCCGAAAACGGCAGGATCATGGCCTACCGAAGCGCCAACGGCATCAACTGGTCTTTTGTCGGAATGGCCAGGATCGACATGCCGGACGACTGCTACATCGGCCTGGCCGTTTCCAGCGGCAACCATGACGCGCTTAGGACCATCCAGTTCACCAACGTCGCCGTGACTCCCTGATGGTCGCGCGGACCCGGAATCTTCGGACTCCTGGATTTCCGCCTTGTCGCATGGTCCGGCGATTGCTTGCCTTCCCCCACAATGGCCGCCCCTCAGAACACCATCGCGCTGGTTTACGATTATGACCAGACGCTCAGCCCCCGCTACATGCAGGACGACGTGGTGTTCCCCGAGTTCGGGATCGACCCGGCGCAGTTCTGGGCCAAGTGCAACGCCCTCGTCCACGACCAGAAATGGGACGGCGAGCTCGCCTATATGAAGTGCCTGCTAGACTACCTTGGCATGGACAACGTCACCAACGCCCGCCTCAGCGAGCTGGGTGCCGGCCTGAATTTCTTCCCCGGCCTGCCCGAGCTTTTCGAAGCCCTGCCCAAGGCCGCACTCCGGCCCGAGCATGAAATCGCCGGCATCAAGGTGGAGCACTACATCATTTCCTCCGGCCTCAAGGCGCTGCTAGACGGCTCGCGCCTCAAGCCTTACGTCAAAGCCATGTTCGGCTGCGAATTCGGCGAGGACGCCGAGGGCCGCATCAGCTTCCCCAAGCGCGCCATTTCGCACACCACCAAGACCCAGTTCCTCTTCCGCATCAACAAGGGCATGCTCGGCTACGACCAGGACGTGAACGACCACATGCCGCCCGACCAACGGCCCATTCCTTTTGAAAACATGGTCTATGTCGGCGACGGCCCGACCGACGTCCCCTGCTTCACCGTCATGGCGAGAAACGGCGGCCAAGGCATCGCCGTTTACAATCCCGAGGACGCCACCGGCCGCTCGTTCCGGAAATGTTTCCAACTCTCCACCCACGCCGGCCGCGTCAAACACATCGCCCCCGCCGACTACCGCCAAGGCTCGCACCTGTGGCTCCTGCTTCAGGAAATGGTCACCGAAACCGCCGACCGCATCCTCCGCCGCCGCAGCGAGGAGCGGGACAACGCCACCGTCGCCGCACCCACGTTCTAGAGAGCGTCTTGTAATCGAGCGGCAACGAGGCGGCCGCGGATCTTCACGCGAATTTCATCATTGGAGCCTTGTCCTGAACAAGCGGCGCGGCTCTTCTGTTGGAATGCAAACCGACCGGAAAGGGTTCCGTCCCACCTCGCTGTTCCCGAAACCCTGTCCGGCGGATTGCCCGTCCGCGCGACTGGCGGCGATGCAACCGGCGGCGGACCGCTTGCGCAAGGCTTCGTCCGCCAGTTTGGTCGCACTTTTTATTCCCGCGATAGGAATGGGATCAGGGCTTTACTGGATCCACTCGCGACCGGGTTTCGAGTGGTTGGCCGGCGGTCGCTGGCCATGGCAGTTATGGGTCCTGACGATCTGCGGGACTGCCGCAACCCTGGCGGGAGTCGGCGACTGGCTCTATCACCGCCTGATGGCGAAATGTGCGATCAGCCGGAAGGAGCGGCAATGCGAGTTGCTCGCGCTGGCCGCCGGTGGAGTGCCGGTTTTCCTGATGATGGCGATGGCATCCGTCAGCGAGCGACCGCTTCTATGGCTGCTCCCCGTGATCGTGGGCGTGCTCTTCACCACCGCGTTGATCTGTTATGACGAGTTCATCTTCCACCGCAAGCGCTGTCAGAAATTCGAGACGCGGCTGCACCGGATCCTGGTCTTCGGCAACGGGCTGGCCTGGCTCGCTTGGGCGCACTGGTGCTTCGTGGAGCGTGCTCTCGTGACGGCATGAGGGGAGAAAAGTCATGGTGGGCGAAGGCTGGAATTCTGCTAGCCAGACATCCCGAGCTTGTCACCGCGGCGCGGGGAATCGCCGGCTTCGGCGGCGGAGCGCGCTGGATGCATCAAGCGATGAGCATCGTGGGATGGCGCATGCCGCCCTTCCGCGGAGGCGGGGTTTACGGCCGGCTGGGTTGGCTGAAATACGCGGTTTGCAGCGTTTCCGGCCTGCTCGCCTTCTCGGTGTTGGTGGCTCTTGGATGCCTGTGGTTCGCGCCTTGCGCGGCTGTGGCGGCCTTTTACGCGGCGGAGGCGCAAATGGTGTTTCTCTTTCCCGAGGCGTTGTTGGGACGTCGGGGGCCTTGGTCATCCGCGCGATCGCTAACGGTTTCCGCCGGTGGAACCTGGCGGGTCATGACAGGCGTCCTGCCCATTGCGGTAAGGATGCTGGCAACCGGTTGGTGGCGCGGCCGGGGACGGGAAACCTGGATCCAAGGCTGCCTGGCGGTGGTCGTCTGGCATCGTGAGGTCGCCTTGGCGAAACGGGGCTGGGTGGAGAATGCCTCGCTCCTGCCTCGCTTGGAGATTGGTGCAGTCGCGCCGCTGTTGCTGCGGCGCGAGACCGTAACGATGGGTGGAGCGGGATCGTTCCGGTTGCTCTGGATTTCCGATCTGCACTGGCGGGGTGCGGGCGATGCCGGCACCTTGTTAGCCATGCGGGATCTCGCACGCCGCGAGCGGCCCGATGTCTTTATCCTCGGCGGAGATTTCCTCGAACACGCAAGCGCGCTGCCTCTGCTAGGCCTTTTGGTGAAATGCCTCGCGCGGATCGCTCCGTGTGTGGCATTGCCGGGAAATCATGATCAAGGCGGATTCGCCGGCCCCGTGGCCGATGAGATCCGCCGCGCCGGCGGTCACTGGCTGCCGGATTCCGGCCGCTTTGAACTGAAGAATCCGCTGGGCGGGCTGTTGGAAATCGTCGCGGCGGATGCGCCGCCGCCCGCCGCCGGCGTCCGACAAGTGGTGGCGGTCCATGATCCGGCGGAGCTCGATCGGTCACCGCCCGCCAGGGGAACGCTGGTTCTAGCAGGCCACCTTCACGGCGGACAGTGGGTTCTATCATCAAGGAACGGTCGATTGTATCCCGCATGCTGGTTTTACCCCCACGCAGGGCTGCGGCGGAATCACCTGGGGGCGGAATGGATCGTCAGTCGCGGGACCGGTGATACCTTCCCCGTGCGGTGGAACTGCCCGCGCGAAGTCGTGCTTTGTGAAATCCTATGAAACATTTTGAAATGGCCGCGGCGTGGGCCCTGTTCTTCGGCAGCAGCGTGTTCGGACACGTCGCCCTCAAGCGCGCGGCGGGAGATTCATCGCGATTCGAATACGCGAAAGTCCTGGCCATGTGGAGGGATCCATGGGCGGTTACAGCGATGATCTCCTGGACCTTGTCCTGCCTGCTATGGGCGCTGCTGCTCACGCGCTTTGAGGTTTCGGAAGCTTCGGGACATTCCTCGCTGCGCTATATCCTGATGTTGATGCTGGCCACGTTCTGGCTGGGAGAACCGATGAGCAGTCGCCAGATCGGCGGCGCGGTCCTGATCACCATGGGCATTTGGCTCACCGCAAAACCATGAAAGGCTGGCTGAGATCGTGGAAACTCTGCGAGGTGTGTCCGGAGACGTGCGAGGGAATCACGGGCTGGAGGAAACGCCGCTTGAAGCGCACCGCTCTGCTGATTCCACCCGGGAATCTGTTCATGGGTGTCGTCAATTCCGGCTGCCGGATGTTGGGATCAGGATGGGCGGAGTCCGAAGTGGCGGTTTTCCGGCGAACTCACCGGGATTTCGCCGCACCCAGGATTCTCAACCGACACACGATCTGGCTGCCACATTTGCCGGGACAGGAACTGAGGCGGGCGCTTTCGACTGAGGCAATCTTATCGGCATTCCACGAACTCGGGCGCTTCCACCGGCTTGCAGAACGATCCATCCACGGCGATCCCCACGCCGGAAATTTTCTTCACGACGCCACAAGCGGCCGCTGCCGGATCATTGATTTCGAAACCACACTGCCGGATCAAATGGAGTCCCCGCAGGGCCGTGCGCGTGACTTTGCGATCCTCGCCCTCGATTTATGGCAACGCCGCGCAGGCACTCTGGACGATTTGAAAGACTGGCAGGACGCTTACGGCAATGACGAGGATTTCTGCCCGGTCGGTAGCTTGTTTCGCAAGCCCGGTTGTCTTTTACGCTGTTATTGGCAACTGCTCGGCTATCAATCGCCGCTGATTTACTGAGAAGACGCCAGAGCGGTGGAGAGAGGATCGCAGTCGGATTTCCCGAGGGACCGCTGGATCCCGCCGCCGCGTCAAAGGTCGCCGCGGTGGTCCTTTTCGAGCTGGATGCGGTCGGCGAGGTTGCGGGCTTTCACGCTATTGCGCTTGGCCCAGCGCTCGACGGCCATCTGGCGTTTTTCGGAACGTTTCTTCAACGCGGCGATCTCGTTCTCAAGGTTGAGGAAATTTTCATAACGCGCGAGGTCGAGCGTACCGGCTTCCACCGCGGCGCGGATGGCGCACTTGGCGTCGGTGCGGTGGCTGCAGTCGCTGAATTTGCAATCCGCAGTGAGCGCGTCCACGTCGGCGAAGCTGTCGCGAAGGGTTGCCTCGTCGGTCCACATCTGGATTTCCCGCATGCCGGGATTGTCGATGAGCATGCCGGTGCCGGGCAGCGGGACGAGTTCGCGGGAAGTGGTGGTGTGGCGGCCCTTGCCGGTGGTCTCGTTGCACTCGCTGGTCCACTGCCATTCCTCGCCATAGAGCTGGTTGACGAGGGTGGACTTGCCGACGCCGCTGGAGCCGACGACGCACATGGTGATGCCTTTTTTGAGGTATTTCTTGAGGACCTTGAGGCCGTCGCCATTGAGCGCGCTGGTGACGTGGACGGTCGCGCCGTCCCACAGCGCGGCGATTTCCGCTGCGGCCTGCTGACTTTGCTCCTTGGGGAAAAGATCGGCTTTGTTCACCAGCACGACGGCCTTCGCGCCGCTGCGGCCGATGAGCATGAAGTAGCGCTCCATCCGGCGGATGTTGAAATCCGGGCCAGCGTCGGTGACCACTGCGACGTAATCAATGTTCGCGCCGATGACCTGCGCCTGTGAGCTGTTGCCGGGCATTTTCCGGGAAAAACACGTGCGTCGGGGTAGCGTGGCGCGGATGATGTGCGGCTGGTTTTCATCGCCCAGCTCGACCATTACCCAGTCGCCGACCGCCGGCAGATCCGCGTCGCAGGTCGCCTCGTGCCAGACTCGGCCGCAGAGGATGACGTCGATTTCCTCGCCGCCGTTCAGGAACGCGCCGTAGTTGATGACCGTCTCGCGGATCAGGCGCGCGGGGACCCAGCCCTTTCCGGCGTAGGCCGCCATGGCAGTTTCCAATTCCGGGTTCCAGCCGAGTTCCTTCAAATTCATTCGCCGGCAAACCTAGCGCAACTCCGGCGGCTGTCGATTCCCGCGTTTCGCGGAAATCCGCCCGCCTGAAATCGGCCGCTCACTGGAAAAACGGCGACAACGCCTGCCCGACCAGCTGGATCATCGGGTCAGTGGCTGGATTGGGTATATTCCGATGTTTTTTGGAGAATGGTGGCGATGGTCTGGTCCGGTTCGATCGGGCCGTAGTGTTGCTCGAATCCGCTGCGGCGCAGGATCTCGCGCACGGTGCTATGGGCCTCGGCAAGGCGCAGCTCGATGCCGCGCTTCTGGAGCGTTTCACGCAACTCGGTGAGGAATTCGACGCCGGCCATGTCCAGCAAGGGGACGGTGCCCATCAGAAACACGGCGAGCCTCACCTTGTCTTCCCGCTTTTCCAACAATTCGAAAAACCGGTCCCCGACGTGCTCGGTGTTGAAATAGAAAATCCCTCCGTCACAGCGGAAAATGAAGACTCCGGGCACCTTCTGGTTGCCCGGATGCCGGATGCGGTCGGCGAAATAATCGGTGCCCGCCACCCGACCGAGCTCGGTGGTGTGCGGCGCCATCGCACGACGTAGCAGCAACAGGATCGACAGGATCGCACCGATGAGCACGCCCATCAGAAGTCCCGAACCAAGCACGCCCAGCAGCGCGGTGATGGCGATGGCGAACTCGCTTCGGTTGATCTTCCACATGTGCTTGAGCGCGGAAAAATTGAACAGTCCGGTGATCGCCATCAGCACGATCGCCGCGAGAATGGGATGGGGCAGGAAGCGCAACACACCTGATAGGAAAAGAATCACCACCAGAATGAGCAGCGAGGCGATGAATCCGGAAAGCGGGGTGCGCGCGCCGCTGGACTCATTGACCAGTGATTGCGACATGCCGCCGCTGGTGGGAAAGCCCTGGCC
>JBIHZT010000216.1:0-6292 GCA_044240265.1 Luteolibacter sp.
GGCAGGCGCGGATGATGCGGAGGGCGATTTCACCGCGATTGGCGACTAGGACACGCTTGAACATTTTTGAAGAAGTTGAGAGTGGGTGGTTGAGAGTTGAGAGTGAAGAGGTTTTGAGACTCTCAACAAAGGACTCTCAACTCACTTGATGCGGAAGAGGACGTCGCCGTATTGCACCGGCGTACCGTCTTCGGCGACGAGGGCGCAGATGGTGCCGGATTTCTCGGCCTTGATCTCGTTCATGACTTTCATGGCCTCGATGATGCAAAGGGTCTGGCCGACGGAGACGGCGGAGCCGACCTCGACGAAGTTTGGCGCATCCGGGGCGGGCTTCGTGTAAAAGGTGCCAACCATCGGCGAGGTGATGTCAACGCCATCGGCCACGGGAGCGGCCGGGGCGGCAATGGCGGCGGCCGCCGGAGCGGCAGCGGCGGGTGCGTATGTCTGCGCTTGGCCGGATGGCAGGGCGGAAAGCAAACTGCGGAGGTCGTCGATGTCGGCGCCTTTTTTCAGCTTGAGGTGAAAGTCCTTCTTGGTGAGGTCGAAGTGGGTGAGCCCGTGCTCATTCATGAGTTCGACAATTCGACGGATTTCCTGGAGTTCCACGTGTTGAGAAGGTTGGGAGTTGGTTGGGCGGGAAGGCGTCCGGCAGGACGCTTCTGGCGCGCGCAAGCTAGAAGGAGCGGAGAAAGAGCGTCAAGCGGGAACGGGGCCGCACCCAGCTTCTGTCTCGATCCCATAGTAACACCGCGTCACCCGCGGGGTGATGCCGGTAAAAATCTCCCACACGATGGTGCCCGCCTTTTCCGCGATTTCGTCCACGGGGATGTTCGGACCGAAAATTTCGACTTCGTCGCCCTCGATCACGTCTTCGGCGGCTGTCACATCGACCATCAGCTGATCCATGGTCACCCGTCCGAGGATAGGCAGGCGGCGGCCGCGGATCCAGACGGCCGCGCCATTTCCCGAGACGTGGCGCGGGTAGCCGTCGCCATAGCCGATGCCGACGGTGGCGACGCGCGTGGGCCGGGTGGTCACGAACTGCCGGCCGTAGGAAATCCCGTGCCCGGCCGGCAGGGTGCGGACCAGGGTGACCCGGGATTTCAGGCTCATCACGGTGGAGAGCTTTTCCTGGAATCCGGGGATCGGCGAAACGCCATACAACATCAGCCCGGGGCGTGACAGGTTGCAAACGCCTTGCGAGTAGCCGAGCAGGCCGGCGCTATTGGCAAGATGCCGCCACTTGAAGCGCTCCAGCCCGCCGAGGTCGCGGATGATCGAGTGAAACCACTCGAACTGCCGCAAGGTGAACTCTTCGTCCTCGTCCGCCGACGGCAGGTGCGAGCCGATTCCCTCTATCTCCAAATTCCCGAGAAGCTCCAGCCGCGCCATCGTCTCCGGCAGGTGCTCCGCCACGAATCCGCCGCGGCCCATGCCGGTGTCCACGGCGAGGTGGACCTTGATCCGCGTGCCTCGCGCGGCGGCGAGGCGGTTGAATTGCTCCGCCTCGACGAGCGACGAGATGCACGGCGTCCAATCGCGGGCGACGATTTCCTCGCGCTCCTCGGACCACGTCGCGCCGAGCAGATAGATCCGGGTCTCCACGCCCGCGCTGCGGATGCGGCGGGCCTCGCCGACGTTCGCCACGCCGAAAAACTCGATGGCTTCGGTCGCCAGCGCCTTGGCGATTTCCTCCAGTCCGTGGCCGTAGGCGCCCGCCTTCACCACCGCCATCAACCCGCCGCCGAACGCCTCGCGGGCGACGCCGAGGTTCCGCCTTAAGGCGCCAAGGTCGATCTCCGCCCAAGCACGTGGCGGTGAGACAGGGAAAGTTTCGTTCACAGCGGTGAGACTAGGCGCCCTCGATGAACTGGCAAGGATTGCGGGCAATGAAAAAGCCCTCCCCGCATGGCAGGGAGGGCTTGGCACGGAGGCGATCCGGGGGGAATGCGTTTCCGAAATTTATTTCACCACGGAAGCGCGGAGGAAGCCTTTTCCAACCAGGCCGTTGCCGCCGTTGAGGCGGAAGGTCTTGAGGACGTAACCACTGCTAGGTGAGCCGGTGCCGATGTGCGGAATCACCTCGCTCACCGTGCTGTCCCAATTGACGAGGTCCGTGCTGCCTTCGACCCGATAGACTACCTCGTTGAGGGGATTCGAGACCTGGTCGCCGTCGATCAGCGAGAACGTCGCGCCGCTGCGGACTTCCAAGGTAAGGGTGATGTCCTTGAGGGTGTCGGCATTGGCATCCACCGTGGAAACCTGGCCACCGCCCTGGTCGGCGCTGTTTTCAGGATTTCCGCCGAAGCCGAACTCCTCGAGGTTGTTCGCGCCGTCGCCATCCGGATCGGCGGTTTCCAACTGGTCGTTAGGAGCGGTGATCGTGGTGAAGGCAGCCATCCAAGTGCTGTAGGCCGACGGAGGCGTGGAAGAAAGCATGGTCACGGCACCGGTGTTTGAAATAGCGATGGTGGCCTCATAGGTGCCGCCACCAATGACACCGGTCGGGACAGCACCGGTATTGGTCGAGAGCACGCGCTGGACGTCCACGTAGGTGGATGAGGTCGCCTTGCCGAAGCTCTGCTGGATGCCGCCTGTGAAGACACTGAAAGCGGCACCTGGGGTCGGATTCCACGTTGTCCAACCGTTGTTCCACTCCACCGACTGGGTTGCTTGATTGAGAATAGCCGAGCCATCCGCTTCGGCAGTGAGCGTGATGACCATGGTTTCCATGCCGGAAAGGGCAGTGCTTGCCGAGCCGAGCGAAGAACCGGGATACGACGCGGCGGCATAAAGCGTCCCCAGGCCCGGAGCGTCCGCAGCCGCCGAGAGATAGAAAGTGCGGGAAGGATCATTGTCGACGGCTGGAACACTTCCAAAACCTGGTGGATTTGCATTACCCCTGAGGTTGGCGACGACGCCGAAATAGACGTCGCTGCGAGTGTACCAGTTTGCTCCGAACACAGTCGTGAGGGTCGCGCCGATATTGCCCTTCAAGCCCTGGTTGGCGTTGTCGCGAAGAGCGGTTCCAGCCCCGAGGTTAAAAAAGACGTTCTTGGTCGAGCCGACTCCTGCGGAAGCTTGAACGCCGAGAATAAGATCCCCGTTGTTGAAGACGAATGGATCGGCAAGGGCGGAAGACACGCCACCTGCCAGAACGACGGATAACGTCAACAGGTGTTTTGTAATGGTATTCATAGGTGGTGGATATTGATTCGTTTTGAGGATTGAAGGCTCCGGGTGAGCATGGGTCTTGGGAACAGGCTTCGATGTTTCGAAAGTCAGGGGCGGGTATCAACCGAAGGCATGTGACGAAAGTGTCATGATTGGGCACCACTCTCCCCACCGGCAGGCAATGATTCCTGCCTAACGGCCCAAGCCTAGCTGCGGACGACCCGTGCTCCCGCTCACTTGGGCAAGCCCGCGCCCCTCAACCTGATCTCGAACGGACTTTCGTTTTTGTCGGTGCTGGAAATTCGGATCAGCGCGTTGCGATTCCCTCTCGTCTTGGGTTTGAAGGAGACATAGACGTTCATGGCCTCACCCGGTGCGAGCATCGTTTTTTTCAGTTTGTTCACGGTGAACTCCGTGGCTGACCGACCGCCGAGACTGACCAGGATTTTCTTGAGAGGCACGGTGCCGCTGTTACGGATTACAAAGACCCGGACGGAACTCCGGGTCCCGATTTTAACAGGACCGAATGAAACTTGTGACTGTCCGGAAATTAATCCACTCCCCGCAGGTTGCTCCACGGTAATGTCCGGCCCTGTTGGCGCTCCGAAGGGATTGTTAGCACCGCCACTGCCGGTGACCGGCAATGCGGATGTGCGGGCTCCGACCGCCCTGAGCGAGTAGGGCACCTTGAAAACCGGAGTGGCAGGATTAGGCGTGACGGGCGGAGTAACCGGTGGGGTGACGGGCGGAGTAACCGGTGGGGTGACTGGCGGGGTGACTGGCGGGGTGACTGGCGGGGTAACCGGCGGGGTAACGGGTGGCGTGACGGTTCCCACGGCGGTTGTTGAAGCGGTGACATCTCCGTTGCTGGAGATCGAAATCGAGGTCTCATAGGTGCCGCCGCCTACCACTCCGGTCGGAACGGCACCGGTGTTGGTGGCCAGCAACCGGAAGACATCCACGTACGCCGCAGAGGTGGTTTTGCCGAAATTTTGTTGAATCCCGCCGGTGAACACGTCGAAGGCCGCGCCGGGAACCGGATTTCTCGCAGTCCATCCGTTTTGCCACTCCACCGGCCTCGTGGTCTGGTCGAGAATCGCGGACCCATCCGCCTCCAAGGTAAGCCCGGGAAGGGATGTGGTTCCGATAAGCATGTCTTCCATTCCAGACAAGAAGGTGCCCCCGGCCCCTAAGGCGGAGCTGGGGTAGGTGGCCTCCGGAATGGCGGCGGCTCCCGCAGGCAGCAAGGAGGCTTGGGAAATATAAAACGTCCGTGAAGGGTCTCCATTCACCGGGGCGACCGAGCCAAAACCAGTTGCGGCGCTGATGCTGAGATTTCCGACCACACCAAAAAAGAGATCCTCCCGGGTGTACCAGGTGGAGCCATAAACAAAGGAAAGCGTGGTCGCGAGATTACCAAGCTTGCCTCTGTCCGCATTGTCTCGGTGACTGATTCCAGAACCAAGATTGAAAAACACATTTTTAGAGGCGCCCACACCGCCGGTGGCTTGAAATCCAAGGATCAGGTCCCCGTCGGTAAAGGCACCGCCCGTGCTATCAGTTCCGCCAGTTCCGCCAGTTCCACCAGTTCCACCAGTTCCGCCAGTTCCACCAGTTCCACCAGTTCCACCAGTTCCGCCAGTTCCACCAGTTCCACCAGTTCCACCAGTTCCACCAGTTCCACCAGTTCCACCAGTTCCACCAGTTCCACCAGTTCCACCAGTTCCACCAGTTCCAGTTGCTGGCGCTGCGGTGATATCGCCGTTGCTAGAAATTGAAATGGAAGTCACATAAGCACCACCACCCACCACGCCGGTCGGTTCTGCTCCGGTATTGGTCGCCAGCAGACGGAAAATATCGACGTAGGAACTGGAAACCGTCTTACCGAAATTTTGCTGAATGCCGCCGGTGAAAACATCAAAGGCCGCGCCGGGAACCGGATTTCTCACCGACCATCCGTTTTCCCATTCCACCGGTTGCACGGTCTGGTCCAGCACTGCGGAGCCATCCGCCTCCGCAGTGAGTCCGGGAAGAGTCGCCGTCCCGACCAGCATGTCTTCCATGCCGGCAAACATTGTCCCTGCGGAACCGAGGGCGGCACTGGGGTAGGTTGAAGCAGGGATGGGAGTGGCCTGACCCGCAACCAAGGTTGGCTGGGAAATGTAGAAGGTTCGCGAAGGATCTCCGTTCACCGGGCCGGTCGACCCAAAACCGCTAGCGGCCTTATTGCTGAGGTTTGCGATGACTCCGAAGTAAAGATCCTCCCGCGTATACCAATTGGCACCGTAGATGTAGGAAAGCGTGATCGCGAGATTTCCGAGTTTTCCCTTGCTGGGATTGTCCCGGAGGCTGGTTGCCGAGCCGAGATTGAAAAACACATTACGGGAACCTCCAGTGCCGCCGGTGGCTTGAAATCCCAGGATCAGATCGCCATCGGTAAAATTGATGGTCGTTCCCAACACCCCACCCGCTCCGCCGATAAAAGCGATGGATGCGGCGACTATATATTTAAGGATCAATCTCATTGCTGGCTGGTTGGTTGGTGGCTGATACCCGAACCGTTCAATTTGATATCGAACGGGCTTTCGTTTTTGTCGGTGCTGAAGATCCGGATCACCGCGCTGCGGTTCCCTTTTGCCCTCGGCTTGAAGGAGACGTTGATGTTCGTGGTCTCTCCCGGAGCCAGAACCACTTTTCTGAGTTTGGTGACGGTGAATTCCTTGGGTAACCGACCGCTGAGGCTGACTGAAATCTTTCTGAGAGGCACGGAGCCGATATTGCGGATTCTGAAAACCTGGGCGGAGCTGCGTGATCCGATTTTAACAGAACCGAAGGACGTTTGTGACTTGCCGTCGATCAATCCGCTCCCCGCGGGTTGCTCCACGACAATTTCCGGACCCGTTGGCGTCCCAGAGGGATCGTTGTCGCCGTCACCGCCGTTGACCGGTAAGGCGGATACGCGGGCTCCGCTGGTCTTGAGCGAGTAGGGAACTCGGAACGCCGCAGTTCCGCTGCCAGTCGTGGTGGGCGTGGTGGGCGTTCCACCGGTGCTGCCTGTTCCGCCCGTGCCGCCCGTGCCGCCCGTGCCGCCCGTGCCGCCCGTGCCGCCCGTTCCGCC
>JBIHZT010000673.1:0-6285 GCA_044240265.1 Luteolibacter sp.
GTTGATAGTTGAGGGTAAGAAAAAAGCCGTGCGGGTGAGGCACGGCCGGTGGAAATGGAAACTCTTCTTGGTTTCGACTTCCTACGGCGGCATGACCCGCGTCAGGTTCGGAGGGTCTTTTCCGCGCGTTGGAAAATCTCGGCTCCGCGATCGTAGAGCACCCCTGTCGGGGGGCAGAATGCCGCGTCTGGCCGGGAAGTCAAGGGGCTGGCGTGACGACGACGCGGTAGAAGCGGGCGGGACCGTCCAAGCCGGGGGTGAATTCGAGCGCGGGGGGATTCATGGGATTCCCGGATCCGGGCACCGGCGGCCCGAGCGGAGTCCAGGGATCGGCAATGTTGCTGGTTTCGAGCTGGTAAAGATGGCCGGCGAAGTCGGGAACACTGAGGGTGAACTGGGACTCGGTGGTTCCGGTGGACAGGATGCGGACGGCGGTGCGGTCGAGGATGGTGCCGGTGTTGACGAGGCCCGGCGGGAGGGTGCCGTTCCAGTTGATGGTGTCGATGATGCCGGAGTTGGTGAAGGTGCCGGAGATTTCGAGGATGGCATCGCCGTAGAGACGGAGGATGCCGGTGTTGGTGGCGTTGCCGCTGATTTGAAGGGAGTGGGTGGAAACGATGAGAGTGCCGTCGTTCAGCAGGCTTTGATAGGGAATGGTCGTTTGAGGGACGGTGAAAGACTGGCCGGCGGCAATGGTGAGCAGGTTGGTGATGGAAAAGGTCTGGGTGGAAGTCCCGGAGTAGTTGGGATCCGTGATCGTGGCGGTGACGGTATAGTCGCCGACATCGGTGGGTGCGGTGGTTGATGCTCCGTAGGTGAGGGCGTGGTCGAGGCCCGGAGGGGAGGTGGTGACGGTGACGGATTTCTGAAAGCCGTCATAAGGCTGGGAAAGTCCGGTGAGGGAGACGCCGGCAGGGGCTTTTCCAATCGATAGGGTGTCCGACGAGCTGCCGATGTGGAGTGGATCGACGATCGAGGCGGTGACAGTGTAGTCGCCTGCGTTGGTCGGAGGCGAGGGTGAACCATCGTAAGTGATGATGGTGGTTAGATCCGGTGGGTTCGTGGTCACTGTGACGGGTTGGGGGGATCCATCGTAGGTCGGAGTTAGATCCAGGAACGTGACCGAAGCATTCACGGGAGGTACCACTTCGATGGTGATGGTGGCGTAATTGGCGAGAGCGGGTGTGCCGTTGTCGATGGCTACCACGATCAGGAAGTATGGCCCCGACTCAGGGGGAATGGTCCCGGCCACCTTGAGCATCCCCGCAGGAGTGATTGAGAACAAGTCCGCGGAGTTTCCGCGCGGGATGGTATAAGTCAGAGTTTGTCCCGGGTCGGGATCGATAGCGGCGGCGCTTCCGATGGCCACGCCGTGCGGGGCTTCCGCGGCGACTTGATAAATCGCATCGCTCGTGGCGGGAACGCAGTTGGCGGCGAGAGTCACGGTGAGCAGGTCGATGAAAAGAGTGTCGAGGTTGTTGTTCCCCGAACTGCGGTTCGTATCGACGACCTTGACGATCGTCGCCCCCCCGGCACCGGCGATGAAAGCGAATTGCCGGGTGGTGCCTACGTCAGAGCTGTTGGAAATGAGGATGGCGTCCGTGAAGGTCGCGCCGCCGTCGGTGGATACGGAGAACTGGAAGCCGTCGTCCTCGGTGTTAGCCGTGTGGTGGGCTTCGATTTCGAGCAGGGCGGGGCGGTTGGGCGTGGTGGCGAAGTTCCAGGTGTATTCGAGCGCCGAAGTGTTTTCGAAGGGTTGCTCGATGAAGGCTTGGTAAAGATTGTCGGATGCCGCGGAGTCCGCGGGTGTTCCGGCTTGGATCCCACCGAGGACTGGATGGCCGGCGGCGTTGGCGGCGGATAGAGTGGACGCGGGGATGTCCGCTGGCGCCGCAACGGTGAGGCCGACAATGCCGTATGCCGTGTGCCCGCGGCTGTCAGCCGCGGAGACTGTCAGAAGATGGGGACCGAAGTCCTGATAGGTGGGGGTCCCGGAGAGGTCCCCACCCGGGGATAGGGAAATCCAAGGCGGGCCGGATACCAGCGTGAATACGACAGCGTCGTCCGGATCCGTCACGTAGGGGACAAGCGAGACCGAGAGCGCTTCGTTTGCTTGAAATGAGCCCAGGTTGACCGGGTCCTCCACGAACTGCGGTGGTTCGTTGTAAGGGAGAATAGTCACCGGAACGAGTGTTTCGCGTGGGGCGAAGTGCCTTCCGTGTCCGGAGTCCTGCGCGCCCACCTGGAGTTGATAGGTAGTGCCCGGGGCGAGGTTGCCTGGATTGCTGACGGTGATGGTTCCCGACTTGGGATTGATCGCAAACGCACCTAGCGAATCGCCTGAAACGATGGCGTAGCGGATCGCTTCGAAGGGCGAGTCGGTGGCATTGACCGTGCCCAGAACCGTTCCCGGCGAGGAGTCCGGCGCCTGGCTGAAAGTGTATGCAGGCACTTGGAAGGCCGGGGCCACGTTGGAATCATAGGGCTTGGTTTCGGCATCGCCGATGACTTGGGAACCCCCGCCGCCGGCGCGGGACCAGGTGACGGAGAGTTGGCTGTCGCCCGCGTCATGTTTCACGCGGGCTTCGATGAAATAGCGTTGGCCTGCGGAAAGGGGAACCGGGAGGGAGCCTTGTGAGGTGTCCGCCGATGCGATCTCGATCGCGTTCGCAGGATCGGCGTTGTTGCTGAGGAGCAGGCTGCCGGCGTTTTCGAAGGCGATGGAGAAGGTATGATAACCAGTGGCCGGCGGGATGAAGTAGGCGCGGATTCTGGCTCCGAAATTTTCGTCAATGGTTGATTCATACTCAAAGGAATTCAGATCCACGAGGCGGTCGGGACGTGATGGAAAACGCGGCAGCGCCTGGAGGTCGCCAAGGGAAATGCCGGGAACGTCGTCCCAGAACTCCTGAATCAGACCGGCGGCGGGCGTGGTTGACGGATCCAGCAGGTGGATGGTTAGCGGACCTGAGTCCGACAAGGGGGCGTCGCCATTGTCCGTCACCGTGAGCGTCAGGGTAACGGTGGCGGTCTCCAAGCCCGCAAGAACCGTGGTGTCGGTGACGCTCACCTCGCCGGAATCCGGGTCGATGGCGAACGCGCCCGCCTCGTTTCCCGCGGTGATCTCCCAGCGATGGGTGTCGGCGAGATTGGGGTCGGAGGCGAACGCCATGGCAACCTGATAGCCCGCATAGGAGTTCCGGTATAAATCCACGTCGAAGGCGAACATCTGCGGTGAGTTGTTGAGGTAATGGGGTGATAGATAGCGTCCGGGGATTACCTGCCGGGGGATGATGGTGGTGCCCGGCGGGTCTGTGATTTCCCAAGCCACGGAGAGGTGGTCTGCGCCCGTTTGTTGCTTGTGCCGGGCTTCGATGTAACAAACCTGCCCGGCGGTGAGGCTGTAAGTGGCGGACTGCTGGGACTCGTACTTCGTCCACTGGTTGGGGGCGGTGGAGGACTCCGTGCCGCAGATGTCCGCCATGGTCGCGGGATCGCCGGCTTCACTGAAAAACAGCTTTGTGGTGTCGTCGCCGGCGATCCAGAACCGATAGTTTCCACTGACGGGGGCGATGAGCCAGGCCCGCACCGTGCTGCCGTAGGAAGAGCCCTGCGGACCGGTCGCGAACGACGAGAGCCTGACCTTGTTGTTGGGGCTGGAGGGGAAGGCGGATGCTGCCGTGAGGTCGGCGACACCCATGCCGGCGATGTTTTCATAAATGGTATGATAGGCAAAGCCGGGGGTGAATCCCTCCGGTGTGGGAATCACTGTGAGGTTGACAGTGAGGTCGTTGTTGAGCGAGGGCGTGCCCCGGTCGGTCGCCCGGATGGTTAGGGAATGGATCGCTTGGACGGACGCGTCCAAATTGCCGTTCAGGGTCAGCAATCCGGCTGGAGAGAGTTCGAAAATTCCCGAAGGATCGCCTGCGACGATTTCCACGGTCGCAAAATCAAAGCGGTCGGGATCGGTTGTTGTCAACCGGCCGAGAACCGTGCCATGCGCGGTGTGGGAAAGTGCGACCAGCGGCGTGCTGACAGTGACCGTGGGCGCCTCATTCACGTCCGTGACGGTGACGACGACCCGCAGCGACTCGTTGAGTTCCGGGGCGGAGGAATTCGAAATCGTGACAACAAGGTCGATGTCGGATGAGGTGTCCCAGGCTGTGGAAAGCGCTTCGAAATCGATCGCCGCGGGATTGGCGACGGTGATCACGCCCGTGGCGGGATCGATCGCAAAGGCGGAGTCGGTGTTGTCCTCCGTGATCTGATAGGCCAGCGGAGAGCCGGCGTGGTCGTTCCTTGCCGGCGGAGTGCCTATGACACTGCCGGCCGGCGGGTTCTCGGCGACCGTGAACCGGTCCGGTCCGACGGCCCCGCCAACAGTGCCGGTGATGGTATACTGGCCGAGTGATCCATAGTCGGTATAGCCGTCGGCAAGGGGATTCCCGCGGCCGGTTCCGTCGACATGCACTGTGTATTCACCCGCCGGCAGAGCGGTGGAAAGCGTGGCGTGGATGCCAAGGTCCGGATTGTTTGAGATGATGAGGGCGCCGTTGGAGTCATGAAGCGACGCGCTGACATCCAGGTTCGGGCCGGCGGCGACGGGGGAAATCGTGAGGGCGACCATGCCGCCAGTGGTGGTGAAGCGGAAGGCGTCGGCGTCGGCACGGGTGCTGATGTTGCCTTGCGAGTTGATGGTCCCGTTGGCGAACACTTCTAAAATCGCGGCGGCGGCATGGGTGTCGCCGGCGTCATCATTGACAAGCCCAACGTCACCATTGGCTGCGATGATCGCGAGGTCGTCCTGAGTCTGGTTTGCCGCCAGATACTCCCCTTGCGACCACTGGGATAGATTCTGATAGTAACCGGCACCCATGATCGGGGCCCAGCCGACCGAATTCGAGCCGTGGCCGAGGTAGTAGTCGTCGGATGGTGAGTTCCGCCCGTCATGGCAAAGCCCTAGTGTGTGCCCGATTTCGTGGGAGATGATTTCCGCGGCATATTTGGGATTGTCGTAGTAGAAGCACCAACAGGGAATGTCTCCGCTGGTGCTGAAGGATTGGGTCCATGCGACCCCACCCGCGCCGGGGTAGGCGTTGTTTGTCGGGGTAATGATGCAGCGTTGGCGGGCGGTTTCCGGAGCGCTGAGGAACACCTGAAGGTCGGTGGTGACGTTGAGGTTGAAGGGGGCGAAGTCCTCGGCGACCCGACTCCAGATATTCCTGACGTAGGCGGGTGTCATGCCGGGCGGCGCCACCGCATCAAAATCGCCCCAGCCTTGGTGCGGACCCTTCTCTCCGTCCAAATCCAGATAGATGACTGCCAACGCACTCGGCCTGCTCTGAAGCGGGACAATTCCGTTTTGGTAGGTCGGTATTGGAATGTCGATCGGATGGGTCGACGGAATTTCCTGCGGTTCGTCGGCGTGTTCCGGCGGCATCGCGAAGTTTCTGCAAATCACCTGATCGACCGGCATGGCTGCCAGCACGTTCGGGGCTTCCGCTCCTGGCAGAACCTGGAACGCGATTTCCTCATCGTCCAGTACCACCGCGCCGACGACCGGGCCGGTGGCGGCTCCGGCGGGTTGCACGCGAAAATGAAATCTTCCCTTGCGCGGAGCGTGCAGCCGCCCGCTCACGCCAACTGAAGATCCATCGGCGGCGGTTTGGCGCAGTTCGACGACGCCTTCCGCAGTTCTGCCGTCCGGTAGCGCAAAATGGGTCCGCTCGGGACCGGCGGTTAGTTTGCGGACGAATTCCGGGGTGATTGGAATGCCGCTGGATTGTTTCGGAACCGACGGGGGAATGTTGTTTTGAATGCCGTGGAGCCGGGGACTGTCCGACGGAGGCGTGGTCTTGTCAGGAACGCGGTCCGCACGTTCTCCGCCCCTGCGGATTTCCCGGAGCTCTTTGTCGAAAGACTCTCCGCCCGAGGAGGTTTCCTGCCGCATGACACTCAACCAGACTCCCGCAATAAGCAGGAGCAGGGCTGCGGAAACCGGCAGGCGTTGCATGGGGGGGCGGGGGTAATGTTTTGGGAACGTCCTCATAATCAATCTACAAGGAACTACGTCAACACTAGAATACGGTAGAAGTAAACTGGCAACCATTACGCGATGGGGTGGGCAACTCCGTCCCAGCCAAGAGGCCTGCATCCGTGGTGTGAAATTTATCTCAAGGAAGTTCTTGATTCGTCTGCGGGAATCCCCAAGGGTCCGCCCGTGCACCGGGGCGTAGCTCAGCCTGGTAGAGCGCCGCGTTTGGGACGCGGATGTCGTCAGTTCGA
>JBIHZT010000217.1:0-6282 GCA_044240265.1 Luteolibacter sp.
GCGAGGAGCTGGGCGCGGCTCTTGAAAAGGCGGGTGCCGAGAGCTTCGCCGCCACTGCCCTCGATGCCGTTGGGGTTCTCGCGGAAGAAGTCGAAGTTGAAGCAGAAGTCGAAGATGCGGAAGTGCTGCTTGTGCTGGTCCGGGCCGAAGAGGTTTTTGCACAGGCGGGTGCCGCGGCCGATCATCTGCCAGAATTTGATCTTGGAATAGACGGGCTTGAAGAAGACCAGGTTGACGATTTCCGGCACGTCGATGCCGGTGTCCAGCATGTCCACGGATATGGCAATGTGCGGGGCCTTGTCCTTCTGGGAAAAATCGTCGATGAGGCTCTGCGGGTAATTCACCTTGTGGTCGATGACGCGGGCGAAGTGTCCGGTGTAATGCGGGTAGTGGAAATTGAAGCGCTTCTCGATGAAAACGGCGTGGTCGTGGTTGCGGGCGAAGATGATCGTTTTGCCGAGGCGGTCGCCGCCTTCGACCTTGAGGCCTTCCTTCATCAGGTGCTGGAGCATTTTGTCCACCGTGTCGGTGTTGAACAACCAGCTGTTGATGGCGGAGGCTTGCACGGTGTCCGGCGCGCCGCTGTCGCCGTTGTTGTCACCCCAGTCGAGGGATTCCCATTCCGCCTTTTCCGCATCGCTGAGATCATCGTAGTGGATGCCATCCCGGGGAAATTTGAGATCCACCTGCCGGACTTGTGGCGGCACGAGGAAGCCATCGCTGACGGCCCGTTCGAGTTCGTAGGCATCGGTGGGGACGCCTTCTTCGAGATCGAAGAGTTCGTAGGTGTTTCTATCCACCTGTTCGCGCGGGGTGGCGGTGAGGCCGACGAGCAGGCAATCGAAGTAGCGGAAAATCTCGCGGTAGCGTTGATAGACCGAGCGGTGCGCTTCATCGATGATGATCAAATCGAAATGCCCCACACCGAAGCGGGCGGCACCGCCGTCGGTGACGTCGATGAGTCCCATCATGGTCGGATAGGTGCAGACATAGACGCGGCCCTCGGTGTTCTTTTCCGTGACCAAATTCACCGGGCTGGAATCCGGCAGGTGGGCCTTGAAGGCATTGCCTGCTTGGTTGACCAGAGAGACGCGGTCGGCGAGAAAAAGCACACGCTTGGCCCAATTGGCCCGCTGGAGGACATCCACCAGGGCGATGGCCATGCGCGTCTTGCCGGTGCCGGTGGCCATGACGAGCAGAGCCTTGCGCTGTTTCTTGGTGAAATGCTCGCAGATGCTGGTGATGGAGCGTTTCGCATAGTAGCGCTCGACGATCACCCCATTGATAGAAACCATCTTGAAGGGCTTGCGGGTGCTGCGGCGGAGAATGAGGCGGGCGAGTTCCTCTTTTTTGTAGAATCCGGACACGCGGCGCGGTGGGTACGCCGTATCGTCCCAGATCCATGTCTCGTAGCCGTTGGTGTAGAAAATGACCGGGCGCTGGTCATACATCGCCTCAAGGCAATCGGCGTAGAGCTTCGCCTGCTGCTGGCCCACGCGGGCGTCCACCGTGGTCTTCTTCGATTCCACGATGCCGAGCGGCTTGCCATCATCGCCCCAGAGCACGTCGTCCACGTAGCCTTTACCCGCTTGGTTCGGCATTCCCGTCACTTCGAATTCCTTGTCGCGCTTCTGATCGAGCTGCCATCCGGCGCGCTTGAGTTCGAGGTCGATCAGATAGTGGCGGGTCTGCGCCTCCGTGTAGTCGTGGGTGTCCGGCTTTTTCTCCGCTGCGGCTTTGGCTTCCGCGAGCTGGGCGCGGAGGGCTTGGAGTTCGGAGTCGAGCGCGTCCTTTTCCTGCTGCCGCTGGAGGGCTTCCTTGGCGTGCGCCTCAAGCTGCTTTTCCAACGCCTCCAGATCCTTGCGCGGGACGACCGCCGCGCTGGTGACCGGCTGCGGCACGCGGGCATCCGACCATGCGGCACCCTCGCGGGAAACCTCCGGCGCGTAGGTGCGGGTGAGCCAGTAGCAGAGATGATGCAGCTCCTTGACCACTTGCATGGCGTCCAACTGGCGGACCGCCTTCTGCTCGTGAACAGCCTGATTTCCGACCTGCTGGATGATCCGGGCTTTCTGAAATACCGCTTCCGGCAACAGGTTGCGGAAACCGGGATCATGAATCATCGCTCCGAGGCTGGAGTCATACGGCATCCGCAGGCTGGAGTCGTAGCGGTAGAGCCAGCGGACGGCGGCTTCCAGCGCGAAGCGGGCGTGGAAACAGGCGGCGCGGGGATCGCCCATGATGTGCTCTTCTGCCTTGTGGGAGGCTTCCGCGAGGTCCTTGAACGCTGCGGGGAGGAAGGTGAAGTTGGAATTCATCAGGCGATGAACTTCTCCTATCAGCTGAAATACTGGGGAACGAGCGGAAAGTCAGTGATTCGTCGTCGCCCGCTCCGCATGCTTGATGATCCCGAGATCGACGGCCGACTGCACCAGCACTTGAATCGTTGGAAGACAGCCGCGAAAAACCAGCTTGCCGAGGGTCTGCGCGCCATGTTGCTCAAACAAACCGCTAACCAAGGCGTTCACAAACGAACTGTTCGCGCTGCGGACTCCGGTGAAATCCAGCACCACTTGCTCACAGATCGCCAGATACGGATCGATCTTTGACACGCGGAAAAGATACGCCTCCGACCCGTCGCTCAGGCGTGGGCCGAATTCGTCGCGCAAATGGATCTCGTGCGTCATGGCTGAAACGTAGCGGAGTTCGGCAACGCTCGCAAGGGGATTTCCAACTCCTTCGCTTCGTGTAGCTTACAATTAAAATCGGCAGCCTCAGAGCGACGGAAGGAAAGCGCGACCACGGTGCCCGGATACCGAACGCCTGCCGCGAAACGCTCTTTTTTCACGACGCCATGGTTGCTGCGGATGAGCGTGCCCGCGCCGCTTGCGATCAACATGTGCCCACCCATCAAGTCCACGATGCGGGAACTCAGAGTCAGGCCCACCCCTTCGTTGGAGGGCTGGCCCTTGCTGGAAACGCGGGCGACCAAGGCCCGCTCGATGATGTCCTCATCGGGCAGATCCCGAGCCCACTGGAAACCGGCCTCCGCCAAGCTGGCAGGAATGCCACAACCGCAATCCGCGATGGCAATCCTCACAAACCCATCCGACTGGGTTGTCTGCGCGGCCACAAAACCCATGCCCCGGCTGTGTTGCTGGACGTTGTTCGCTATTTCGGTCAACAGATACCACACTGCATCATAGAGTCCTGCGTTTGGGTTTTCGTAATCCTCGCCACCGGGCGCAATGCACGCCGCAATCTGATCTCCCAAATCTTCCACCCGATGGGTGATGGGTTCCAAGGGCACAAATCTTCCTCTCGGATCATGGCGCGTAAATGATTCATCACCCTGCTCCCAGCCGCAAAGCCGCAGCAAATTCATGCGCTGAAGATATTCGCGAATGCCGCAGGTCTTCAAACCCACCACATTCGTCTCCAAGCGAGCGCGCTCCCGTCGTGCCATGAACGCGGTCAGCGCGGCCAGTCCCGCTAGCGAAACCCGCTGGAGACCTTTGAAATCGACGATCAGCTCGGATGAGTCAGAATGCGCCGCAAGCTGGTCCAGAAATGGAATCAAGCCGTCCGCGTTGATGTATCTGGGAATGCTGAGGATCGGCGTCGGCACAGCTGGCATGGCGGCGGGGAAAGCTCACTCAAGGTGTGTCGCTCCTCGGAAACCAGAGTTGCAACTGGTCCCTCAAACGGTGAAACGCCGGATCCTCGCAACGGGTGAGGCTGATGTTCGTCGCGATTTTCTGATAAATCGCCGAGGAGCGGGGCATGCGGCAGACCGGGAAGATCGCTTCCAGTGCCTCCTTGGGACGCAGTGGCTTGCCGTTCGGCTGAAACTCGAATCCCCGCTTGGCCAGCCATTCGCGGATCGACTCGGAGAGCGGCCAATGCAGAAGTTCGGCGAGCTTGTTGTCGCTGCCCCACATCCAGGCATCCAGTTCCGGCGCGATGACGATGGCTTTGGCGTTTTCTCCCCAAGTGCCCGCCAGTTGGCCGTCCAAGCTGTTTTCCAGCTCCAGAGGCTCTTGCGTTGTCCCGCTTCCTTCGTGGTCAAGCACCAGCATGGCATGGGAGAAACGACTTCTTTCCAGTGCCAGGATCTGTGCTCCGCTGGTGCGGGTGCCACCATCGCGGCCGGGGTGTTGACGGAAGTCGAAGGTGATCGGGCGGATGCCGAGGCTTTGCGGGCGCTCCAAGCCGCCTTGGAGGGTTCGCTCCATGCTCTTGTCCGCCACCAGTAGAATCAGGTCCTTCATGGCTTCATTCAACTGAGGATTCCTGCCGCGAAGAGCACGCCGAAGTCCGGCTCTCCCTTTTTCCAAGTCTTCAGCGCGGGGTGGAGATTGCCGGCGACGATGTCGGTGGCTCCCGTCGAGTCCTTGGCGAAACACAGCACGTCCTTGGGATCGAGCATGTTCAGGGCGACCGGGCTGTGGGTCGCCAGAAGCACCTGGCCGTCATAGATCGAGGACAACGATTGCAGCACCGTCTCGATGGCCCGGGGGTGGATTCCGTTCTCCGGTTCCTCGATCAGGAAAACCCCGTCGATTTCCGGCAGATAAGCCGGAATGGTGAGCGCCAGCAAACGCAGGGTGCCGTCGGACGCCAGCCAGGAGGGAACCTCAGCTCCACCTTCATAGCGAATCAACAGGTAGCGGTGGCGATCCTCGGGCCGCTCGATGGTCTCGATGTCCTGAACGTCGGGCAAGGCCGTGCGGACATGGGCGATCCATTCTTCGAAACGGCGCTTGTCCTTCCGTAGCTCGGCGACCACCCAGGGCAGATTCGATCCATCCGGCTGGAAACGCTTGCCCAAGCCGGGAGGGCTGGGTTGGCGGATTTTCTGGCTGTTCAGTGTGAGGCTCTGGATGCCGTCGATCAAAAGACTGCGGAACCACGGAGCCGCATGAAAACTATCCCGGTCCGCCGGGATGTTGGCCAAGGCGGAGGTTTCCCGACCTAGGCGGAACGACGGATTGTAGGTCTTGCGCCCGTCGGCGTAGTAGTTCGCATTGCCTCCCGGCTGATTGGAAACGATGCGCTTCCGGCTCTTGCTGCCCGGCGTCAGGAAAAGGGTGGCCGGGCCTTCTGGCGGCGACGGGAACAACTCGGGCTGTCGCACGGGATTGGGTTCCATACCGTTGAGCAGCCAGAGTGCCTCGTGTTGGAGGACGATGAGGTTCTCCTCGCGATCCATGCCGATCTCCAACTCGTAGCGCACCCGGGTGAAGTGCTGGAAATCCTCGGCCATCCCGTCCAGCACCTCGCGGGGGAGGGCTGCCTCCACGGCGAGTTGAAAGGACGAGCCCTGGCCCATCCACAGCAGCTTTTCGAAATCGGCGCTGCGTTCCAGCACGGTGTCCGCGACCTTGCCGCCGTTCCGCATCAGGTCGCCGAGCAGGGCGATCACGTCCAGGAAGGTCGTCTTGCCGCTGGCGTTTGGTCCCACCAGCGTGACAAAGCGCCCGAGTTCCTGATCCACCGAGCGGAGGCAGCGAAAGCGGAGGGCTTGAATGCGGGTGAACATGGCGGGAGTCTGGCAGGATTTGGGCTCAGGGCAACAGGGGAAAACAATCGGGAAACCCCGTTCTGAGTTCCCCGCGGAAGGCGCGGTGCTGGAGGGCGGCGAAGAGGGCGTCCAGTTCGGCGAGGTGGGCGCGCTGCGCGGCCTTCTGGCGCTCGACGGATTCGACGATGGCGGCGAATTTTTGTTGGAGGGGAAGTGGGGGAAGTGGGATCTCAGCAGACTCCAACTGCTTGCCGCTGATGTTTGGTTGCGCCGCACCACCAGCAAGATTCAAGACGCGACGTTGATAGAAAGGCGACGCAAGAAGAGCCCGAAGGTATTCCCGATCAATTCGCGAAATATCAGGAATCCGAAAGGCTCCGACTCGCTGATTTAGATACCATTCATCGTTCAGATCATCCGGCACGAGGCCGAGCTTTCCGGTAGTCGCTCCCGACATTGCAATTAGAGTGTCGCCTGCGATGATGCGAAACTTCTCGCCCTTTCCAATTTTGGCTTTTGGAATTCTGGCGCATCCATCGAGATCGATCGAATCTTTGTTTAGGTTTGATATTCGGATGACTGGTAATCCGCTCTCTTGGAAGTCTTCCGATTTGAAAGCGTATCCGCCGATAACCTTGAGCTGAGAACCCATGGTGGCCATTTCCCACCCCATCGGATTTGCGACCGGATCGCCGAAGAGGGTGAGGAAGGTGGATTGGAGGAGGGCGTCGAGTTGGGCGAGGGCCTCGCGGCGCTTG
>JBIHZT010000218.1:0-6277 GCA_044240265.1 Luteolibacter sp.
GTGTTCGGCGTGCTCACCTTCTGCTCGCCGGACCTGGGTTCCACCGCCAAGGCGATTTATTCCGGCACCACTTATATCATCTGCAGCATCCTCTACACCGGCATCAACACGCCGGTCACCTCAATCCTTTCCGCTCTCACACCCGATCCGAAAGAACGCGTGGTGCTGACGAGTTTCCGCATGTTCGGCTCGAAGCTGGGAGTGCTGCTGGTTAACGCCACCGCCCTGCCGCTGGTGCAACTGCTAGGCAAGGGCGACGACAAACTCGGCTTCATGCTCACCATGCCGATCTTCGCCGCCGGTTCGTTGGTGCTTTTCCTTCTGGCCTTCCGCAACCTGCGGGAAACCATCGTCGAGGAGAAAAAATCGATGCCGATCCGCGAGGGCTTCCGCGCGCTCAAGGGCAACTGGCCGTGGTTCATCATCTTCGCCAGCAGCCTGTGTTTCTGGGTCGCGTTCATCTCGCGCATCTCGATGGTGCCGTATTTCTTCGAATACAAATGGCAGCACAAGGAACTCACCGCCTTGGCCAACAGCCTGGATATCGTCTCCCTCGCCTCGATCCTGCTGCTGCCGTGGTTTTGCAAATGGATGAGCAAATCCAACATCTGGCTCTACGCGCTGATCGGTTCCGTGATCAGCCAGTTCATCCTCTACGCCGGTGTGGCCACGCATTCTACGCCGCTGCTCTTCATCGGCTGGATCGCAGGAATCATCACCAGCGGTGCCGCGATGGCGATGCCGTTTTCCCTGCTCTCGGACAGCGTGGACTTCGGCGAGTGGAAATCCGGCGTGCGCGCGGCCGGCCTGCTCACCGCCATCGGCGCGGCCTTCTGCCTCAAGGCCGGCAGCGGCCTCGGTGGCGCCCTGCCCGCATGGATTCTCGGCGGCACCGGCTACGTCGCGAACACCACACAATCCGCCACGGCGCTGATGGGCATTGAAATCGGCTTTATCTGGCTGCCCGCGCTCTTCTACCTTCTCTCCGCCATCCCCGTGTTCTTTTACCGCAAATACGAACGCATGGAACCGCAAATCCACGCCGACCTCGAAGCCCGTCGCACCGCCGCCCACTGATCGCCATGTTCTCCCTCGAATCCAATCACGGCCACGTTGTTCTCGTTTCATCTGGAAAGCGCCTGCGCATCGCCTTCATCACCCCGGCCATCGCCCGCATCACGTTCACCCAGGACAAGCCGTTTCTCGACCACGAGAGTCTCATCGTCACCTCCCGCGACCATTTCACAGGTTACACCCTGGCGGACAATGACACGGCGTTCACCATCGCCACCCCCGAACTCGCACTGGTGGTCAACAAAAAATCCGGCGCAATCCGCTACCTGGACGCATCCGGCAACATGCTGCTGGCGGAACCGGAAGCCGGCGGCAAATCTCTCACACCGAAAAAACTCACCCGCAGTATTTTCCGCAAGGACGCCGCCATCGCCGGCGGCCAGAGCATCGATGGCGCGCGCGCCACAGCCGAGGAATATGAAACCGTCTTCGACCGCGACGCTTTCGAGGCCAGGCTCGACTTCGTCTTCGCGGAAAACGAGGCGCTTTACGGGCTCGGCTCGCATGAGGAAGGCCATGGCAACCTGCGGGGAAAATCACGCGAACTCTATCAGCAGAACATGAAGATGGTGGTGCCGCACTTCGTGTCCACCCGCGGCTACGGGCTGCTGCTCGACTGCTGCTCGCTCATGACCTTCCAAGACGACGCGTCCGGCTCCTTCTGGTGGGCGGACGCGGTGGACGAGCTCGACTACTATTTCATCCGCGGCGACACCTTCGACGATATTACGCGCAACTACCACACCCTCACCGGTTCCGTTCCGATGCTGCCGAAGTGGGCCTTCGGCTTCGTCCAGTCCAAGGAACGCTACGTCAACGCCGAGGAGTTGTTGGAGGTCGTGAAGGAGCACCGCCGCCGCAGGATCCCGCTGGACATGATCGTGCTCGATTGGAAATCCTGGCCTAACGGATCCGGCTGGGGCCAGAAATCCTTCGACCCCGCGCGTTTCCCAGATCCCGCCGCGCTCACCCGCGAACTGCACGAACTCGGCGTGAAGCTCATGGTCTCCATCTGGCCCATCATGACCAACAGCTGCCCCGACCAGCTGGACATGCTCGAACGCGGGAAAATGCTCGGCAACCAATCGACTTACGACGCCTTCGACCCCGCTGCCCGCGCGGTCTATTGGGACCAGGTGAATCGCGGACTTTTCTCTAACGGCGTGGATGCCTGGTGGTGCGACTGCACCGAACCCTTCGAAGCCGACTGGTCCGGCGCGGAGAAGCCCGAACCCAGGGAACGCCTGCGGATCAACACCGAGGCCTCCGGCAAATACCTCGATCAGACGCGCATCAACGCTTACTCGCTGCTTCACTCACAGGGCATCTATGACGGCCAGCGCGGAACGGCTCCGGAAAAACGGGTGGTGAATCTCACCCGCTCGTCCTACGCCGGCCAGCACCGCTACGGCACGATCAGTTGGAATGGCGACATCTGCGCCACCTGGGAAACCCTGCGCCGCTGCATCCCGGAAGGCGTCAATTTCTGCGCCACCGGCGAGCCTTGGTGGACCGTGGACATCGGCGGTTTCTTCATCAACCACGACCCGGACTATTGGTTCTGGCGCGGGGATTTCCCGGAAGGCTGCCGCGGCCTAACTGACATGGACGCCATGGCCCCCGATCCCGCCGACACCGGCTGCACCGACCTCGGCTTCCACGAACTTTACACCCGCTGGCTGCAATACGGTGTCTTCCTGCCGATGTTCCGCTCCCACGGCACCGACGCCGCCCGCGAGATCTGGCGCTTCGGCGAGGAGGGGAATCCATTCTACGACGCCATCGCCGGGTCCATCCGCCTTCGCTACCGCTTGCTCCCCTATATCTATACCCTCGCCTCACAGGTCACCCGGGAAAGCCGCATGATGCTGCGTGCCGTGGCTCTTGATTTCCCTAACGACCCGGCCACCCACGAACTCGACGACCAGTTCCTCCTCGGCCCATCGCTACTCGTCTGCCCGGTCACCCGGCCGATGTTCTACGGCCCCGGCTCGAAACCGTTAGTCGGCGCGGAGAAATCCCGGAAAGTCTATCTGCCGGCCGGCTGTGATTGGTATGACTTCCGCACTGGCGAGCGTCACCACGGCGGCCAAACCATCACTACCGCAGCCCCGCTCGATTCCATCCCCGTTTTCGTCCGCGCCGGCACCATCCTGCCACTTGGTCCGGTCGTCCAATCCACCTCGGAGGATTTCACCGACCCGGTCGAACTGCGCGTCTATCCCGGAGCCAACGGGCAATTCACCCTCTACGACGACGCCGCAGACGGCAGCGGCTACGAGCGGGGTGAATACTCGCTCACTCCCATGCACTGGGACGAGCAAACACAGCAACTCACCATCGGGGAACGCCAGGGCGCTTTCCCCGGCATGCCCGCACGCCAGAATTTCAGTGTGACCGTTGTGGACGCGGCCGTGCTTCGCATTCCGTCCAAGCACCAGGAACATGCGGCAAGTTTTCCCGGCCTGAAAAAGTAACCACTCAACGGCAGCGGCCGGAAAAAGGTAGGACGCGGCCGGCCCTGGGCCGCCCACCTGTCGCCATCGCCGCGAAGGGCAAAAGGAAAGCCGATGAGCCGCGGCATTTCGGGGCAGTCCCGCAGCCATCCTTTCCCTATGACGATTCCTGGCGTGCACCTCACCTCATACGGTCTAACTCACCGGCCATTTCATGGTGGAATCCAAACCACTCGCCCGCCCGGTAGTCGCATCCTCAAAAATGACACTTTCGAGTCATGGACGCAGGCTGCCGTCCGGTTCATCCTGAACGAGGGTAAGTCGTGTTTGACCGTGTCGATGGACGGACTTGAAAACCACACCCGCCAGCCAGGCCCCTTTTGCCCGTTCAGCCCTTGAAACCTATCGCTCTCATTGCCGCCGCCCTCTCGTGGCTTTCCGCCCCGCTCGCATCCGCCACCACCTACCGTGTGGAACTGAACGGCGACGACGCCAACTCCGGGCTCGACGGTAACCCCTGGCGAACGCTCGCCAAGGCCTGTAGTACAATCGCTCCGGATCAGGGCCACGTCATCCAAATCGGCGAAGGCACCTTTACCGAAGCCGGAATCCTCACCCTCAAAAGCGGCGTGAGTCTGATCGGCGCGGGTTCGGACAAAACCAAGGTTCTGGTAAACCATCACTTCAGTCTCACCGACGCGGTGCCGAATGCGAATCCGCACGTGAACACTTTTCCCGAACACTTCATCCTCCAGATGAATGGCTGCAATCAGATCGTGAAAGGCTTCGCTCTGGATGGCCAGAACAAGCGTTGTCACGGCGGTGTCTTCGCCCCTTGGACGCGGGATGTGATTTTCGAAGATCTCCATGTTTCAAATTTCCGTTATTGCGGACTCTGGGTGATCGATGCCAACCAGACGGTCCTCCGCTTCAGCCGTTTCAAAAACAACACCTATGGAAATCCCAAAGGCGCGGGCGAAGGCGGCGGCGACAGCGGCGCGGTGCAATACCATCGCGGCAACAATCTGGTCATCCACGACAACCACATCGAGGAATCCGGCAACCTGCGGCCAGACAAGGGCGGATATGCCATGAAGGCCCAGGATCGCAACTATTCCGTTTCGGAATCGAATGTGCTGGAAGGCCTGCGAATCTATAACAACACCCTCATCGTCCCCTCCCACGGTGCTTGGGAAAACGGCATGGCCCCGGCGATCTCCGCGGAGTTCCTCGGCATGGCGCTCAAGGACTGCGAGATTTACCACAACACCATCAACAACCACGTCTCGCTCGCCGGCACCGCGTCGCTAGGCAGCGGCATCCGCATCCATCACAACTTCTTCAACCTCGGCTGGGCGCGCTACGCCTATGGAGTCGAGGCGATGATGGACAATCTGGAAATCGACCACAACCACTTCTTCGGCGGAATCTATCCGATCGCCGTGTGGGGCAAGCACCCGAAGAACCATCACATTCATCACAACCTCTTCGAAGGTGCCTGCGCCGGTGCATTCGTGAACCGCGAGCTGCTCCAATACAAAGCCCCGGTCACCAACCTGCGCTTTATCAACAACACCATCATCGACAACGGCGGCATCGGCCGGGTCTTCGCCCTTCACGAATCCAGCAGCTACGAGGCAAGTAACAATCTGATCCTCCGCGCGCTCGAAGCCAAAGACATCTGGGGCACTGAAATCCCGGGCCGGATTTCCCACAACTTCTTCTCCAATGTCACACCGCGCGGGGAAAACGCCATGACTGGTGACCCCGGAATCACCCTCGCCGAGGGACGACCGCTGCGCCCGCCCTACTACACCGCTAAACCGGACTCCCCGCTCCTGAACCAAGGTGATGCCACCAGTCCGCTGACCCACGGCTTCACCGGCACCACACCCGATCTCGGCGCCATTGAAAACGGCTTTCCTCCCACCATCCCTTTCCTAACAAATGAAACCAACTGACACCACCTCCGCGGCGACCCGCCGCCAGATCCTCAAAGGCGGCATCGCCACCTTGTTCTGCGGCTCCGCGCCGATGATCCTATCCTCCCGCGTCCTCGGCCGTGCCGGCCAGACCGGACCTAACAGCCTGATCCGCGTTGGCATCATCGGCAACGGCCTGATCTCGGAAGGCCACCGCGGCTACGCCCTCACCTCCGGCCAAACCAGCCTCGCCGCCCTCTGCGATGTGAACCGCCACGTGCTTGAAAACCTCTCCGGGCAAATCAAGGCTAACGGCGGAAGCTGCGACACCTACACCGATCACCGCGAGCTGTGCGCGCGTCCGGACATCGACGCCGTTTTCGTGACCACGCCCGATCATTGGCACGCCGCTATTTCCATCGACGCCATGCGCAACGGCAAGGACGTCTATGTCGAAAAACCGATGACGCTCACCATCGACGAGGGCAAGGCGATGTGTGCCGCCGCCGCGCGTTACGGCCGCATCGTCCAGGTCGGATCCCAACAACGATCTAACGAATCATTCCGCAAGGCCTCCGAACTCGTGCTTAATGGCTACATCGGCAAGGTTCATACCGTCGTCACCCAACTCGGTGAGTTTCCCCCGCCGACCCAGTTTTCCGCCCAACCTGTCCCGGATCACCTCGACTACGACCGCTGGCTCGGCCCCGCGCCATGGGAGTCCTACAACTCGGAACGCGTACTCGGCGATTACGGCGGCGGCTGGCGGAAATTCTGGGAATACGGCTCCCGCAAGAATGGCGACTGGGGCGCCCATCACTTCGA
>JBIHZT010000219.1:0-6262 GCA_044240265.1 Luteolibacter sp.
AGAAGTTCGGGTCGATTTCCGCGAGAATTTCGTTGCGGGTGCGTTGGATGTCCACGTCGAGGCGCTTGAGCACGCGGGCGGCGACACCCTCGCCTTCGCGGAGAAGGCCCAGCAGCAAGTGCTCGGTGCCAACGTAGGAGTGGTTGAGGGCCTTCGCTTCCTTGTTGGCAAGCGCGAGCACCTTTTTCACCCGTGGGGTGTAAGGGATGTTTCCTGCGGATTTCTGAGGCGGGCCTGAGCCGACTTCTTTTTCCACTTCCATGCGGACGGCTTCGAGCTCGAGGCCCATCCGTTCGAGGACATTGACGGCGACGCCCTGGCCGAGCTTGATGAGACCGAGCAGCAAGTGCTCGGTGCCGACGTAGGAGTGGTTGAACCGGTCCGCTTCTTTACGAGCGAGAGCGAGGACTTGTTGAGCGCGTGGGGTGAAGTTGTTCATGCGTCGCCGGGGTTAGATGGATCTAAGGGGTGATTTTCGTCTTTTGATGAGATACGATTATCAGGGGATTCGAGTGAATGCAAACGCTGGCGAACGATTTCCGCACGAATCGAGTCTCTTTCTTCGGGAGAAAGTTTGCGTCCGGAGTGCAGTTGCAGGTGCGCGGGCTGGATGTCCATCAGCAGCGTGTCGCAAAGCATGACAGTCGCCGGGGAGAAAAATCCGAGCGTGCCGCCGAGTCGTAGCAGCGAGAGGTGGTTGAGGGCCTCTTTGGAATCGATGATGTGCGAGTAGCGCAGCACCCCGTAGGCGCGGCCGATTTTGTCGGCGACCATTTCCGGATCGTCCTCAAGCAGTTTTTCGCGGGCGTTCTGCTCGTGGTTGGAAACCTGGGAGATGACGCGTTCGAGGCGGCGGATGATGGTTTCCTCGCTCTCGCCGAGGGTCGATTGGTTGGAAATCTGATAAAGATTTCCTAACGATTCGGTACCTTCGCCGTAAAGTCCGCGGACGGCGAGGCCGATTTTATTGACTGCCTGGAGGACCTGGCCGATCTGGTCGCTGAGGACGAGGCCGGGCAGGTGCAGCATGGCGGACGCGCGCAGGCCGGTGCCCAGATTGGTGGGGCAGGTGGTGAGGTAGCCGAGCGTGGGATCGAAGGCGAATTCCAGCGATTCCTCGAGCGCGGTGTCGATTTCCGAAAGCGCGTTGAAAGCGGCGGTGAGCTGTAATCCCGGACGGATCGCCTGCATCCGGAGATGGTCTTCCTCATTGAGCATCAGGCTCAGCGTCTGGCGGCGCTCGATGACGGCGGCCGAGCCATCGCCACGGGCGGCGTGTTCGCGGGAAATCAGGTGGCGCTCGACGAGCACTTGTTTTTGCACCGAGGTCAGGTCCCCGAGTTCATGCGAAAACGCGCCTTTCATCGCCGGCAGCGCGTCCACGGCGGGCCGCATCAGATCGAGGGCGGCGGCGCGTTGGTCGCGCTTCGCCCAGCCGGGGAACGGGTGGCGGCGGAGGTTCCGTGCGAGGCGGATGCGCGAGGTGAGCACGGCACCATGCTCGCCCTGCCCGCCGGTCATCCAATCGGCGGGATGCTTGATGAGGGTGGTAAAGCGCATCATGGCGTGGGGCGGGAAAAAAGGGTGGGGGATAGGTTCACAATTTCACTTCGTCGAGGTTGCGGATTTCGTCGCGGATGCCGGCGGCCTCCTCGTAGCTTTCCGAGGTGATCGCCTGTTCGAGCCGCGAGCGGAGTTCTTCGATCCGTTGGTTGCGGAATTGCACCGCCATCAAGCCTTCCGGCACTTTTCCGATGTGGGAGGTGCCCTTGTGCATGCCGCGGACCATTTGGGCGACCTCGTCGCTGAAGGTCGCATAACAATCGCTGCAACCGAAACGCCGCACCCGTTTCAAATCGTCGAGCGTGAACCCGCAGGTGACGCACTTCTTGCCGTTTCCAGGAACCAGCGCAGAGGCACTGGGCGTCACCGTCCCCGGGCCACCGGGCAGGCCGCCGAGCAGCAAATCCGCCAGCGAGAATCCGGTGGGATCGGTGACTCCGCGTTCTTTGGCGCAATTGTCGCACAAGCACACCTTTTTCATCTGCCCCTCGACGAGTTGCGTGAGGAAGACGGTGGCTTTTTTGTCGCAAAAATCGCACTTCATGGTTGTCGGCAGAATATCATTCAAGCAAACGGAGTGCCAGTGCTCATTGCGAGTTCGTGGAACGCTTCGAGGAAACGGGCGGTGAACGGCCCGGGCTTGCCGGTGCCGATGATACGGCGGTCCAGCGCCACCACCGGGATCACCTCCGCGGCGGTGCCGGTCAGGAAGCACTCGTCCGCCGTGAAAATATCATAACGCGTGAGCGAGCACTCCTTGAAGGGCACGCCGAGCTTCTCCGCGAGCTCGATGATCACCGCGCGGGTGATGCCGTCGAGCGCGCCGTCGCAGATCAATGGCGTGAGCAGCGTGCCGTTTTTCAAAAGGAACAGGTTGTCGCCAGTGCATTCCGCGACATAGCCCTGCTCGTTGAGCATCACGGCTTCAAGCGCGTTTGCCTGGATCGCCTCCACCTTGGCCATGATGTTGTTGAGGTAGTTGAGCGATTTCACCTGCGGCATCAGGGCGCCGGGTGCCGGGCGGCGGGTCGCGCAAGTGATGATCGAGAGTCCGTCCCGGTAGGTTTCATCCGGGTAGAGCTTGATGGTCGACGCGATGATGAACATCGACGGCACCGGGCAAAGGTAAGGATTCAACCCGAGTTCTCCCGCTCCACGGGTGATTACCAGGCGGATGTAGCCGTCTTTGAGGCCGTTCGCCGCCACCGTTTCACAGGTGAATTTGCAAACCTCCTCCTGCGTCCACGGCAGGTTCAGAATGATGGCCCGCGCGGAGTCGAACAGGCGGCGGATGTGCTCCTCCAACCGGAAGATGCGCCCGTTGTAAAAACGAATGCCTTCAAAAACACCATCTCCGTAGAGAAGTCCGTGGTCAAAGACCGACACCTTCGCTTCAGATTCTTCCACCAGTTTACCGTCGAGCCAGATTTTCATGTGAGATTCTTCGCAGAGGTTAAGTGGATGAGCGACTCTGGCAAGCGGGAGATTCGAGAATCATTCAACGGAGCCGGCACGGGCGAATCGGGGATTGCCAATTCAGGGTTTTTGCGAGTAATCCCTCCGCATCTTCCCAAGAAAATCCTAGCGCTCACCTCCACCGTTCTCCTTGCCCCTTGGCCACGTCGCTCGGCCTGACCGAGTCCGATCTCACTCCCGCCGCCATCGAGGGCAAGAAGCTCACCTTCACGATCGAGACCGGTGCCGCGCCACTCGCTACGAACGGTAGTTGGACAGGCATGTTCGGCAGTGCCCCGGGAAACGGATTCAGCGTGACCCGGGTGAACGGCGACACCGTGAACTCCACCGGTACCTGGACTTATAACAGCGCCTTCAGCGGCCTGTATGAATACACGCTCAAGTCGTTCATCACCGGCCAGCCCGACGGCATCCTGACCATCTGGATTTCCGGTGGGGTAGGCCGTTACGAGGTTTTCCTCAGTGGCCTTTTCGGCAACTCACAGACCGGCGGTTTCACGATAGGTGCGGCTGCCACGGGGCCCGAGATCGCGGTCCAGCAACCCGCAGGTAGTGATCTCGTGGACGCCACGGCGAAACGGAATTTCGGCAAGGTGAAAGTCGGTAAAAGCGGCGCGGCCAAATTCTTCACCATCAAGAACAACGGCACTGCCGCCCTGATGAACCTGGCCGTCAGGAAGACCGGAGGAAACAAAAACGATTTCGTCATCGGTGCCATCGGCAAGACAAGCCTGGCCGCCGGAGAAAGCACCACATTCAAGGTCACATTCAAACCCGCCGCCAAAGGCGCGCGCAGAACGGTGATCCAGATCACCAGCGACGATGCGGACGAAAGTCCGTTCGACGTCAATCTCGTCGGAGTGGGCGCGAAGTGACGGTCTCAGCGCCGCGTCTTCAGGATGTCGGCGGTCAACTTCAATACGCAAGTCGTCCCGGATCCGGGTTCGGTCCCCATCCCTTTTTTTAGAGCCATTTTTTGAATGGATTCGTGGCGAGGCAGGAGTTGAAATAACGTGCGTCCGAAGAAACCTCCGCTCCCGCCCATGGCGGCATGACGGGGGAAATCGATGGGTCGGCGAGTTCCACTTCCGCGACGACCAGTCCCTCGTTCTCCCCGTGGAAAACATCGATTTCCCACACATGGCCGCCGTAGTTCACCAGATGCCGCGTCTTGTCGATCACGGATGGCAGGCACATCTCCAGTAACTCCGCCGCATCGGCTGGCGGGATTTCATACTCGAACTCCGCGCGCGCGATGCCCTCGCTGCGGCCTTTGATCGTCAGCCAGGCACCACCCCCGGCGATGCGCACGCGAACCGTCCGGTCCGGGTCCTGCGAGAGATAGCCCTGCGCGATTCTCACGCCCGGGCTGCCGTCCCGCCACGAATCGTCGGCGAGTAGGAATTTCCGTTCGATTTCCGCAGCCATGAAATTTCAAGGTTCCTTCTCCACGGCGTCGGTCAGCGGCGACCAATCCAGTGATCCGTGATCGAGCCGTTGCATCTCGCTGGCGTAAACGGCGTCCTCGTTTTTCGGATCCATTTCCGCTGCGAGCTGGATGAAATAGCGGGCGAGCCGCTTGTTTTCCAGGCCGCCGTCTTTCGCGAGCAATTGGCCGCGGGTGAGAAGCAGCCGGGCCAGGACCTGCGGGCTGTAGTTGCCCTCGACCACTGCGGGCAGCAGGCCTTTGGACAGTTGGAAACTCACCACCACCGCCCGTTTGTTGCGCGGTGAAAGTTGTAGCGCCAGAGCGAGGATCCGCCGCGCGTTCGCCAGCGAGGCGAGCGAGGCCTTCGCGGCGACCACCGAGTTGGAGGCGAAGATCGCCAGATTCGTGGCGTATTCGTCGCGCTCGGAATCAAGCATGCCGACGTTTTGCGAAAACACGCTATCCACCACCTTCGGCGGGTTCCAGGCGAACGGCTGCACGGATTCATCCGCGCGGAGCGATAAAGTCATGACGCAAAACATTGCCGCTACTTGCCAAATACGCATGGATGGGTCTAAGGATGGGAGAAGTCCGATCCTTGGCAAGTGGCAATTCCCGAATCAATCTCCGCAAAATCCCGTCTCCGCAAGGCCATGCGGCAGGCGCTCCGCGAACACGCGGCCGATCCCTTGCCCGCTTGCACCGGCCTGGAAAACTGGCTGTCCGCCCGTCCTGAAATCCGCACCGTCGCCGTCTATTCCGCGCTTCCCGGCGAGGTGGATCTCACCTCCGTCCTCAACCGTCTGCCGGAAATCGACTGGGTTTTCCCGAAAATCATCGGCCATCACCTCACCTTCCATGCGGGCGACCGCCTGCTGCCCGGAGCGCACGGCATTCTCGAACCCCACGCCGACACCCCGGAAATCCCACTCGAAAAAATCGATGCCTTCATCTGCCCCGGCCTTGCCTTCGACACCCAAGGCCACCGCTTGGGCCGTGGTCGCGGGTTTTACGACCGCCTTCTCGCCAAGGCGCGCCCGGATGTACTCAAAATCGGCATCTGCTTCCCGGTCCAACTCGTGACCGACGCCTTCGCCGAGCCCCACGACATCAAAATGGATGCAGTGATTTTCCAGGAAAATCAGAACATCGAATAACGGACCGCGGGATTCATCCCGGCCTTCATTTGTTCTCAACATCGGCGTTCGATGTTGGGCGTTCGATGTTCAATGTTCCTACGCCCAGCTAGGCACTTCCAACCGGAACTCCGGGATCCGCGAGAATACCCAGTCGCCCGTCGCCGTCTCGCCGAAGAAGGCCCCGGACACCTTGGCACCCCGGGCGACGACGTGGTAGCTGTTGTAGGAAAAATGGCCGCCGGGCTCGATCAGCGGCGTCTGGCCCACCACGCCGTCGCCCTCGACCACCGTGATTTCCCCCTCGTCCTCCTGCACCACCCACTTGCGGCCGCGGATCGTCACCGGCACCGGCGAGTCGTTGTGGATCGAAATGAAATACACAAATGGGTGCGGCTTGTCCTGCGGCGCGTCCAGACTGGGCATGTAGATGACGTCGTCCACCTTTACGCGCAGCCCTTCGAATTCTCGCATCACACCTGCCATTTCAATCATCTTCCTGCGACTTTCCGGGCCTGCCAAGCACGAAAGCCGGGGCGCAACGGTTTCCGCAGTATTCCTCCGAATACCCGAGCCAACCAGCCGTGACAGGGCAACCGGGAAAATCAGTTTCTGCCCGATATTTGGGATTTTCCCCCGGCCTTGGACCCGCGGCCAA
>JBIHZT010000220.1:0-6259 GCA_044240265.1 Luteolibacter sp.
GTCGCTCGGGGCCTGGCCGCAGATCCCGATCTTGCGGCCATTTTTCCGGCAGGCGGTGATGGCTTGCGCGATCATCGATTTCACGGCGGGGTTCTGCTCGTTGAAGATCGGTGCCACGATCTCGCTGTCGCGGTCCACGCCGAGGATGAGCTGGGTGAGATCGTTGGAGCCGATGCTGAAGCCGTCGAAGATCCCGCAGAATTCGCTGGCGAGGATGACGTTGCTGGGAATCTCGCACATCACATAGATTTCGAGGCCGTTTTCGCCGCGTTTGAGACCGTTTCTGGCCAACTCATTTTGTACCTGGACGCCTTCTTCAACGGTGCGGCAGAAGGGAATCATGATCTTGAGGTTGGTGAGGCCCATCTCGTCGCGCACGATTTTCACGGCGCGGCATTCGAGCGCGAATCCCGCCTGATAGCGCGGATGGTAGTAGCGGCTCGCGCCGCGGAATCCGAGCATCGGGTTCTCCTCCAGCGGTTCATAGGCCCTGCCACCGATGAGGTTGGCGTATTCGTTGGTCTTGAAATCGCTGAGTCGGAGGATGACCTCCTTGGGATAGAACGCGGCGGCGAGCATGCCGGCACCCTGCGCGAGGCGGTCCACGAAATAGGCGGGCTTGTCGGTGTAGCCGGCGGTGAGTTGCGAGATTTTCTCCTTGGCCTCCAAATCGGCAAGCGTATCGAAATTCACTAGCGCGAGAGGATGGATCTTGATGTGGTTGCTGACCACAAACTCCATCCGGGCGAGGCCTACACCGTCATTCGGCAGGAAACTCAGGCCGAACGCCTCGTCGGGGTTTGCCAGAGTGAGCATCACCCGGGTGGCGGGACGCTGCAGGTCCTTGAGATTGGTTTGTTTGATTTCGAAAGGAAGCTCACCGTCATAGACGAAGCCGGCATCGCCTTCCGCACAATTCACGGTAACCATCTGGCCATCGGCGAGCGCGTCCACATCCTGCTCGACGCCGACGATGGCGGGCACGCCGAGCTCACGGCTGACGATGGCCGCGTGACAGGTCCTGCCGCCCCGGCGGGTGATGATCGCAGCGGCCTTGCTCATGATGGGCTGCCAGTCGGGATCGGTGCGGTCGGTGACGAGGATCTCGCCCTGTTGGAAAGCAGCGATCCGATCCGGGCTTTGAATCACACGCACGCGGCCGGTGGCGATTTTCGCTCCCACGCTCTGGCCGGTGGCGAGGACCCTGCCGCGCCGTGTGAGGTGATAGGTTTCAAACATGTCCAGATTCTTGAGCGACTGCACGGTCTCGGGACGGGCCTGGACGATAAAAAGTTCTCCTGTCACCCCGTCCTTCGCCCACTCAAGGTCCATGGGCGAGGGCGTGCCGCTCCTCGAGGAATAGTGATCCTCGACGACGCAGGCCCAGCGGGCGAGTTGCAGCACCTCGTCATCCGCGAGCGCGAAGCGCGCCCGCTCCTCCGGCGAAACCGGGACGTTGCCCACGGTCTGCCCGGCACCTTTCTGATAGACCATCTTAATTTCCTTGCTGCCGAGGTTTTTCTTCAGAATGGGCCGGAAGCCCCGCTTGAGGGTGGTCTTGAAGACGCAGTATTCATCCGGGGTGACGAAGCCCTTGACCACGTTCTCACCGAGTCCGTAGGCGGCGCTGACGAGCACCGCGTCGCGGAAGCCGCTTTCCGTGTCGATGGTGAACATCACGCCCGAGCAGGCCAGATCCGAGCGTACCATGTGCTGGACGCCGACGCTCAACGCGACGCCGAAATGGTCGAAGCCCTTGTCCACGCGGTAGCTGATGGCGCGGTCGGTGAAGAGCGAGGCGAAGCAGCGCTTGCAGGCGTCCAGCAGGTCGATGACACCACTGACATTCAGGTAGGTCTCCTGCTGGCCGGCGAAACTCGCGTCCGGCAGGTCTTCGGCGGTGGCGGAGGAGCGCACTGCCACGGAGGGAGGCAAGTCACGCGCGCCCTGCAACTGCTGATAGGCGGAGGTGATCTGCCTTTGCAGGTCGCCGGGCAGCGAAGCGTGAATGATCGCCCGCCGGATGGTCTGGCCCCGTTCGGCGAGTTGCGCGGCGTCCTGGGTGTCGAGACCGGCGAGCGCGGCGCGAATGACAGGATCAAGCTCCGCCTCCAGAATGAAATGGCGGTAGCCGCTGGCGGTGATGGAAAAGCCATCGGGGACCTTCACCCCCATGCCACCCAGCTCGCGGACCATTTCACCGAGTGACGCATTCTTGCCGCCCACCTGCGGAATGTCCGCGATCGTGGTCTCGCCGAACCACTTGATGTAGGACTGGGAGTTCATGGCACGGAGGGAATGTCGGGTTATTCGCGGGGAACGGGCACGACGAGCGTGGGCACGGCGGCCTTGCGGACCATGCCCTCCGCGACACTGCCGAGCAGCAGGCCGCCGAGCACGCCGTGGCCATGCGAGCCTAACACGACGAAGTCGGCACCGCCGCGTTTGACATAACCAAGCAACTCGGTAAGCGGCGTCCCCTCGGCGATGAACGAGGTGGCTTGCGGAACATCCGCCCTGGCTTTCGCAAGCTGCTCTTCCATTTTACGGTGGCACCGGGTCCGGATCTCCTCGCGGAGAGCGCTCATCGGCGGAAATTCCGCGGCGGTGAAGCCATAAGTAACAAAGGCAGGCTCCGGCGCGATGGCGTGGAACAGACGGAGGTCCGCACCAAACGCTTTCGCCAGACTAACGGCCATATCCACCACTACCGGAGTGCCCGGCGAGAAATCAACTGCTGCGACGATGGTTTTCATGACGATGTGTTGGTTTGAGTTACAGACCGACGGGATAGGTCTCGGGAACCTCCTCGTGATCCCATTCCTCGGTCCTTTCCAGCGGTTCGACCGCGCGCGTGACGTCGAAGTGGATAACGGCGTCGAACTGCTTTGATAAAACCGCTTGAAAATAGTGGCTCTGACGCTCGGTATCAGGTCGATAGACCACACCGATCGCGCGTTCCAGACGGGGCTCCATGAGGCCTTCCACGGCCGGATTCTCCTTGGCCAGGTCGAGCCAGAAGGCGGGGATTCCCACCTGGTGGAACAGGTGTTCGTAGCTCCCTTCCATTCCCGGGCGCACCTGTTTCCGCTCGGCCGGGAGATGCCAACCGGATGCGGCCGTGACGGTGCCGATGTAGGTGGTGAAGCCGATCAGCTTGCACTGATAGGGAAACGCCTGGCGCACCAACTGTCCGATGTTGAGTTCGCCGCGCCTTTTTCCCATATCGGTGGCGCGGGCGTCGCCGAGATGCGAGTTGTGCGCCCAGACGACCACCTTGGACGAGCCGTGGCGTGACTGGAGATGGGCGACAAGTTCGATCAAGGTCTCCATCATGTGTTCGTCCCGCTGGTTCCAGGATGAGACGTCGGAACGGAACATCTTCTGATAGTATAGCTCCGCGTTTTTGACGAGGCGCGCGTTCTGCGCGGCGAAAAAGAATTCATCGGCGGCGGTGGCGCCGTTTCTCGCGAGATATTCCGCCTCCTTGGCGCGGAGGTCGGCGAGTTGCTGGATCACTTCCGCGCGGCAGCTGTCACCCACGCCGGCACCCACCATCAGGCCGTAGTTCTGCGGATCCCGCCCATAGCGGTCCATGCAGCCGTAGAGCACCTTGGCCTTGGCGGCCTCGGCGGGGTCGCGGCGTTCCAGGTAGGCGATGACTTCATTCATGGACTTGTGAAGACTGTAGAGATCCAGCCCATAGAACCCGACCTGACGATCCGGGGAATACACGTTGTCGTTGTGATCGCGCAGCCAACCGATGAAATCGAGCACGTCCGCATTGCGCCACATCCATGAGGGGAAGCGCTCGAAGCCGGCGAGGGCCTCCACGCTTTCCACATCGCCGGGTTCCCCCCGGACGAAACGGTTGACGCGATAGGCATCGGGCCAGTCGGCTTCCACCGCCACGGCGTTGAAACCTTTTTCAAGGATGAGACGCTTGGTGATCTCCGCCCGCTCCCGGTAGAATTCGTGGGTGCCGTGTGACGCCTCACCGAGGAGCACCACGCTGTTGGAGCCGATCATTTCGAGAAGCCCGTCATAATCGTCCGCCTCTCCGGTCAGTGGCCGGGCCTGCTCGCGCAGGTGATGCAGCAGGTTCCTCCCGGCGGGATACGCCGTTGACGCGCGTTCGCGGGACGGAGTGGCCGGAGCGATGGCGGTTAGCAAATACTGCACTTCCGCGTCGCCGGTCTGGGAGAAATCGTCATACCACTGGCTCACGGAGTTGAAGGGCTCGGGCTGCCGCAGGGCGACCACTTCGTCCGCCTCCTCGCGAAGTCGCTCGACCGTATCGGGTGGGGCGACGGGAATCGCGACGATGATTTTCCGAGCCTTCAGGTGACGCAGAAGGGCCACCGCCGCGGACATGGTGGAGCCGGTTGCGATTCCATCATCGACGACGATGACCGTGCGTCCGGCGATGACCGGAGCGGGGCGACCGGCGCGATAGAGTTTCTCCCTGCGGGCGATTTCTTCGGTTTCCCGCTGGGTGACGGCATCCAACTGGCGCTGAGTAAGACCTAACATCTTGATGAGTTCGTCGCTCAGCACGCGGACTCCGCCGCCGGCGATGGCACCCATGGCGACCTCCTCGTGCCCGGGAACCCCGAGTTTCCTTACAATGAGAACGTCGAAGGGCTTGCCAAGCACCTTGGAGACTTCCGCCGCGACAGGCACCCCGCCGCGGGGCAGCGCGAGGATGACGAGGTCATCGACATCGGCGAATTTTTCAAGAGCGTCCGCCAACTGGCGGCCCGCGTCCGTCCGGTTGGAGAACGTGCGGCTTAGGGATGTGGCATTCATGTTGTTCCATTTCCTTTCTAATGAAGTTTTGACAGATAGTGAGAAAACCAGGAGGCGGCGATGGCGGAGACCTCCTCGAGTGCGCCCGGCTCCGCAAACAGGTGGGTGGCGTCGCTGACCCCGGCGAGGTGCTTGATGCCTGAGAGACGTGCTAGGGTCTCCTCGTTCCACTTCATCACGGGGGTGTCGAGTTCCCCGACGATCAACAGCGTGGGTGCCTTGACCCGCGCGACGGCGGCCCCCGCAAGATCGGTGCGTCCGCCGCGGGAAACGACCGCTTGAATGTCGGGGAAGCTCGCTGCCGCGACCAACGCGGCGGCGGCACCGGTACTTGCACCGAAAAGGCCAATCCCGAGGTCTTGGACTTCCCGGTCCTGCTGCGCCCAGCGAATCGCCGCTGCCAGCCGTTCAGTCAGAAAAGGTATGTTAAAACGCAACTCGCCTGTCCTGGCTTCCGAGACCGCTTCCTCCGGGGTGAGCAGGTCGAACAAAAGTGTGGCGAGCTGCCGGTGGTGCATCTCGTCGGCGACGAGGCGGTTCCTCGGGCTGAGGCGACTGCTGCCGCTGCCATGGGCGAAGATGACCAGGCCGTGCGCGCCAGCGGGAATCACAAGGTCACCGTGGAGCTCCGCTCCAGGGCAAGGGATCCGCACTTCGAGCTCCCTCAGGGTGGATAGTTCTGCATTCATGATATCGAAAAATTTGGGGTTCGATTGGTGCCTGGCGAGCCTCGTTGACTTGGGGGGGGGTGGGGGGAGTCAACGCCAGAGGGTCTGGAGGATTTGCCTGAATCCGGCTTGCCGGACACCAATCCGGGGGGAGAACCGGCGACCGGTGTGAGCCGCCCGCCGATTGAACTTTTCATTCTGTGTCAGTGGATTTTCACCTCGATGGCCTTGGTGGCGGCCTCTTTGGCTTTAGGGACACGGAGGGTGAGCATGCCATCCTTGTAATCGGCGGTCATGGACTCGGGTTTGGAGTTCTCCGGCAGGGTGAAACTTCTTTCAAACGACCCGTAGGCGCGTTCGATCCGATGATATTTTCTGCCTTTTTCCTCCTTCTCCATGTGCCGCTCGCCGCTGATGCGCAGGACGCCGTTTTCAATGAGGACCTTGACATCCTCCTTCTTCACTTCGGGCAATTCCGCCTTGATGAGGAATTCCTTCTCATCTTCGGTGACATCGACCAGGGGTGACCAGTCGGCGAAGCCGAGCGCGCCGTCACCGATATCGACATTGCGGAGATTGGAGCGTCCGAAGAGGGACGACAGTCTGTTTTGCACTTCGCTCAGTTCGTTGAGCGGATTCCATTTTGCTAGTGAGTTCATGGTTGTTTCTATAAGCCGGCGGATGAGTTGCCCGCCAAGGTTGTCCGCCGGATTTACCGAGCCCTGGCAGAGAATTCCGGGGATCCGTGTAACACGGCAAGCCCCGTTTTCATTGAACATCCT
>JBIHZT010000221.1:0-6258 GCA_044240265.1 Luteolibacter sp.
CTCGTTGAGTTTCGGATGGCCTTTTTCGTCACGCTCGGTGGCGATAACGCCGGACTCGATCATTTCCCAGTAGAGGTCGTTTCCTTCACGGGTCCGCTCACCGACACCGGCGAAGACGGAGAAACCACCGTGCGCTTTCGCGATGTTGTTGATGAGCTCCATGATGACGACGGTCTTGCCGACGCCGGCACCACCGAACATGCCGCCTTTACCCCCCTTGAGCAGCGGGCAGATGAGGTCGATGACTTTGATTCCGGTGGCGAGCACCTCGGTGTTCGCGGATTGCTCGGTGAAAGCGGGAGCAGGGCGATGGATCGGCGAGCGGAAATTCACATCCGCGAGCGGCACGTTTTCATCCACCAGGTCGCCGGTAACGTTGAAGATCCGGCCGAGCACTTGCTTTCCAACAGGAATCGAGATCGGCTTGCCAAGGTCGGTGAGAGCCATGCCGCGCTTGAGGCCATCCGTGGTGGACATGGCGACCGCACGCACCCAGTTGTCACCCAAGTGCTGCTGCACTTCGAGAACGAGTTTGGTATCCACGCCGTTGAGGACGTATTGGATCTCCAACGCGTTGTAAATTTCAGGCAGCTTGCTTGCCTTGGAGAAGTCAGCGTCGATGACGGCGCCGATGATCTGGACGATGGTTCCTTGGTTGCTCATGCGGAGGTTTCGGTAAAAAGTTGTCAGTTAAAAGTTAGAAGGCTCATTCCATGGCTTTCATGGCCGTGGTGATTTCGAGAAGTTCGGCGGTGATCGCTCCCTGGCGGAGCTTGTTGTATTCGAGCGTGAGCTCCTTGATGAATTTCTTCGCGTTGTCGGTGGCGGCCTTCATGGCGACCATCCGCGCGGAGTGCTCGGAGGCGCGGGCTTCCGAGATGGCCTGGAACACCTCGTAGTTGACGTAGAGAGGAAGAATCGCTGCGAGCACCTCGGCCGGGTTGGGCTCGAAGATATAGTCTCGGATCGGATCCTTGCTGTGTTCCTCGACGGAGAATCCCTTGCCGACTGCTTCGAAAGCGCGGTGCTCGCCTTTCTTCTGACCTTCGATCGGCAGCAGGGTAACCACCTCGGGCTCCTGCCGCAGGGTGTTCACAAAGCTGGTGAAGGCGATGCTGACCTTGTCGTAGTTGCCATCCAGAAACTGCTGGGTGATGAACTTGGCGATGGGGCGTGTCTGCGAGAACGGAACCGGATCCCGGACCGTGAAATCCGCGATGATCTTGATGCCGAGCTTCTCACCCATGGTGCGAAGCTTGCGACCGACCGTTACGAAATGGGCGTCCGGCGAGGTCATCAACTTGAGCTTGCGAGCGAGGTTGGTGTTGATCGGCCCGCAAAGACCCTTGTCAGTGGAAATCACCAGCACCAGCTCGCGGTTGCCCTCGCGGCGCTCTAGCAGCGCGTGGGATTCCTCGCTGAAGTTATTGCGGATGTCGAACAGGACCTGGGTGAGCTGGAGCGCGTATTCACGCCCTGCCAGCGCCTGGTCCTGCGCCTTCTTCATCTTGGCCGCAGCGACAAGCTGCATCGCGCGGGTGATCTGCGCGGTGTTTTTGACCGACTTGATGCGCCGGCGGATGTCGCGGAGGTTTGCCATGTTATAGAGAGGGTAGAGTCAGGAATCCAGAATCAAGGAAGAGTATGAGAAAGCTTATTTCCAGGACTTCTTGAAGTCCTCGATGCCTTGGCTGACGGCTTCGACCATGACCTTGTCCTTCTTTAGGTCCGGCTTTTCGTTGCGGATCTTGTCGAGCAGCTCGCCCTTGCGGGTGTTGAAGAAGTCGCCGAGCGCGGCCTGGAAGCGCTTCACATCGGCCACTGAGACGTCGTCGAAGTAACCGTTCTGCATCGCGAAGAGATAGATGGACTCCATCTCCATCGCGAGCGGGCTGTATTGGTTCTGCTTGAAGAGTTCCACGATGCGGGCACCGCGATCGAGTTTCTTCTTGGTGGAGGCGTCGAGGTCGGAGCCAAACTGGGCGAAGGCCTGAAGCTCACGATACTGCGCGAGGTCGAGCTTGGTGGTGCCGGCGACGGACTTGATCGTCTTGGTCTGGCAGGCGGAGCCCACTCGGGACACCGAGAGACCGACGGAGATCGCGGGACGCACACCTTGATAGAAAAGGTCGGTTTCGAGGTAGATCTGACCGTCGGTGATGGAAATCACATTGGTCGGGATATAGGCGGAAACGTCGCCGGCCTGCGTCTCGATGATCGGCAGAGCGGTGAGCGAACCACCACCCGCGGCTTCGGAGAGACGGGCGGAACGCTCGAGCAACCGGCTGTGGAGGTAGAAAACGTCACCTGGATAAGCTTCGCGACCGGAAGGACGGCGAAGGATCAGAGAAACCTGGCGGTAGGCAACGGCGTGTTTGGAAAGGTCGTCGAACACGATCAAACAGTCCTTGCCCTGATCCATGAAATACTCGGCGATGGCGCAACCGGCATACGGCGCGAGATACTGCATTGCAGCGGCGTCCGAAGCGGATGCGGAAACGATGGTGGTGTATTCCATGGCACCGGCGTCTTCGAGGATCTTGGCGGTCCGGGCGACATTGGAAAGCTTCTGGCCGATGGCGACGTAGATGCAATACATCGGCTTGTGGTTCTGGAGCTTGCCGTTTTCCGCCGCCTTGTTTTGTTGGGCTTGGGAAATGATGGTGTCCACGGCGATGGTGGTCTTGCCGGTGGCGCGGTCACCAATGATGAGCTCGCGCTGGCCGCGGCCGACGGGGATCATCGCGTCGATGGACATGATGCCGGTTTGCACGGGGACGGAAACGGACTTGCGCTTGATAATGCCCGGCGCGATTTTTTCCATCGGATAGTTCGCAGCGGCGGCGATGTCGCCCTTGCCGTCGATGGGAGCACCAAGCGCGTTGACCACACGGCCCAGGACAGCCTCGCCAACAGGCACGGAAAGAAGCTTACCGGTGGTGCGGCACTCGGCACCTTCCTTGACGGCGGCGTAGTCGCCGAGCAACACGACGCCGACTTCACCTTCTTCGAGGTTGAGCGCCATTCCGGTGACACCGCCACCGAACTCGATCATCTCGTTGAGCATGACGTCGGATAGACCTTCGACCTTGGCGACACCGTCACCGACCTGACGGACGGTTCCGACGTTAGTTTTTTCGACGGACGCGGTGATGCCGGCGATCTGTTGTTCGAGTTCCTGAAGGATGCTGCTCATAAGAAAAGTTTGCTATGGATCGGTGTTCGGTGGTTCAGCAGGATGAAAAAATTAGAATGCGTTGGCGAGACGGTCGAGGCGGCTCTGGACGGAACCGTCGAACACGTCGTTACCAACGCGGATGCGGAGGCCTCCCAGAAGGGCGGGAGTGACTTGGTACTGGACCACGAGGTCGGGTCCGTATTGATGCGCGAGGCCGGCGACGACGCGCTGGCGGGTGGAGTCGTCGATTTCCACAGCGCTCTCGACGGTGACCTGGCGGCGCTCAAACTCGAGGCGCGTCAGACGCTGGATCGCGGTGAGGATGGCCTTGTAGTCGCGTGGCTTCGCCTCCACCAACTTGGCGACGACGGTGCGCAGCTTGGACTCGTCAAACCGGCCATCCGTCTGGCAGAACCCAAACAGGCGGCGGGCGCTGGCAGCGGCGGTTTTGGAAATCTTCATGGCGGATCGGTGGTGGAGAAATGGGAAATCAACCTTCGACGGTAGCGAGCGCATCCTCGTTGATGCGCTTCTGGTCGTCCGCGTTGAGAATCTTGCCTGTGACCTGCGAGGTCGTGGCGGCAACGAGGCGGCCGAATTCGCGCTTCAACTCGGAGCTGAGACGGTCGCGGTCCGCTTTGGCGGCGGCTTCGGCCTTGGCGAGAATCTGTTGGGCGCTGGCAATCGCCTCCTGGGACTTTTGCTCGGTGAATGCGGCGGCACCTTGTTTGGCTTCGTTGATCAGACGGACGGCCTCGTCATTGGCCTTGGCGATCGCGGCGGCGGTGGTGGCCTCGGACTCCGCCAGTTGGCGCTCGATGCGCTTGAGCTTCTCCTCGCCCTCGGCGATTTTCGAGCGGCGTTCTTCGAGCATTGCCTGGATCGGTCCGAACGCGAATTTCTTCAGCAGGATCGCGACGATCAGAAAGCTGACACACTGGGAGATGAAAAGCGGCCAGGTGACGTTGAACGTTTTCATGATTTCACCCACCACGCCTTCGGATTCGGCGACGGGGACATTGGCAAGGAGATCGAACATCATCGGAAAAAATTCGTTAGGAGAATCAGGTGAAAACAGAAAATCGGGAAGAAGACGCCGGACCAGGCTTCCCTGGTCCGGCGGGAATCAAACTTACTTGGCAAGGAAGATCGCGAAGAACACGATACCTTCGATGAGCGCCGCGAGAATGATCGACAGCGTGAGGATGCTGCCGGCAGCACCCGGATTGCGACCGGTGGCTTCAGCAGCCTTGGAGCCGAGGAGACCGATGCCGAGGGCGGCGCCGATGGCCGCGAAGGCAACGTGCATGTTACCGGAAAGTTCGGCAAGGATTGGAGTCAACATGATATAGTTAGTTTGGTTGTTTGTTTTTCCGATTCCCACGGTTGATTCCATGGTCGAATGCGGGAAATTTTTTAGTGGGAATGCTCGCCTTCCTCATCGTGATCGCCATGATCACAGATCAATTTCAAGAAGACCGCAGTCAGGAGCATGAAAACCAGGGCTTGGATCAAGCCGACCAGCAACTCGAGAAAATAGAATGGCAGCGGAGGCAGCCATGCCAGATATTTGCCACCCATCAGCATCATGTTTTCCAGGATGTTTTCACCGGCGAAGATGTTTCCATAAAGACGGAAAGAAAGCGCCACTGGACGGAAGAGGATCGAGATCACCTCGAGGACGCCGACGAATCCGAATACGACGAGCATCATCAGGCTCATGATTCCGGAAAACTTGCCCTTGGGCGCGAAAATGTGGGACAAGAACCCCTTCAATCCGTTTTCAGTGATCGCCCAGTAGAACCAAAGCAGTGCGAAGGTAAAGGCCATGGCGGCGGTCATGTTCAAATCCGCGTTGCCACCACGGAGAAATGGGCGGAATGTATCATGCGGGTCGACACCCGGGCCACTCAACTGCCAACCGAAGGTTCCCACCCCGGGAATCAACCCGAACCAGTTGGTGAAAAGTATCAAAATGAAAATCGTACCGAAGAACCAGAAGGTCCGTTTCACCAAGTGCTTCCCGAGAATACCCTCGAGGAAATCATACAGACTCTCGACAAGCCACTCGACGAAGTTCTGCAAACCGCTCGGCACCGATGCCATTTTGCGCGTCGCCAACTGAGCAACGATGATGATGAATGCGGCGACGATCCAGACCATCACCATCGAGTTGGTCACCACGAAATCACCGAGGCGCAGGACCTCCTCCGCATTCGCCGGAAGATGGTCGTGTGATTCCGATCCCGCGAAAGCAGAAATCAATCCGAAGAGCCAAATGATCGTGGTGGAGAGGAAAAAACGCATGCAAGGAAACCTGCTGACGGCGGGCGCGGGGTCTTTAATGGATCGCCGCCAACCTCAGCAAGTTCTATTTGTGAAAAATTTCACAAGCCTCCGAAAATCCACCGTGCGGCGCCGATTCAACGTGTTTTCACCGACCCGCCGTCCCCGGTAATCCTGAGTCGGGCCATCCGCGTCGCCATGGTGGGCTCCCGCCAACCAAATCGACTTCTGTTAAATATACATGAGATCCGACGGGATGTCGCCGCCACGCCCCGCAAGCCTAACATGTGCGTGCTGAACACTAGAATCGCAGTAATAGTCAAGCGGCCAATGCAAAAAAATCCCTTTATTTTCAACAGATTTTCTCTTGCCAAGGTCCGGTGCCATTCGCACAAACGTCGCTGCCATGAACAAATCTGAATTGATTGAAGCCATCCAAGCCGCCCTCGGGAAAGAAGCCACCAAGCGTTCCGCCGACGAAGCTCTCGAAGCCGTCCTCTCCTCCATCGCCAAAGGTGTGAAGAAAGACAAAAAAGTCCAGATCATTGGATTCGGCACATTCGAGGTCAAGAAGCGCGCCGCACGTCAGGGCCGCAATCCGAAGACCGGAGAAGCCATGAAAATCGCCGCTTCCAAGTCGGTGGGCTTCAAACCTTCCTCCGTGCTCAAGGCCAGCCTGTGATCCGCAAGCAGGCTTCGACAACCTTACAGCCCTAACAAAAAACCAAATTAAACCCCGGTCGCTCCGACCGGGGTTCTTTTTTTTGGCAGGTGCGGGATCCCGCCGTCCGAAC
>JBIHZT010000223.1:0-6256 GCA_044240265.1 Luteolibacter sp.
GGACGAGGCCCTCATCGCTGCCGACGACGGCGAAGAAATTTCCGGCTTTTTCAGGGTTCGCTTTTGCTTTGGCAGCCACGCGACGGTGTTAACGGGATGCGGCGGGTGGTGCAAGCGTCGTCAACCTCGTGTCTTGCTTCCGATCGGGTGGCCTCGTTCCTCGAGTCTCCCGCGCAAGGTGCGCAAGATGGCGACCGCGGTGGGGCCGTCGCCGTGGACGCAGAGCGTCTCGACCGCGCCGTTGGCGACGATTTCCATCGCTTGGGCGACGGCTTCCTCGACGTTTTTGATCACCGCGCCCGGCTCGGCACGGGGCATCAGCGCGCCGTTTTCCAAATACCGGCGGTCCGCGAATCCTTCCGCACAGAGGGTCAGCCCGGCGGCCCGGCCCGCGGCGGCGAGTGCGCCGGCCGGTGGCGCATAGAGGATGAGATCGGGCGAAATATCGGTGATGCCTTGCACCACGGCGTCCGCCAGCAAGCGGTCGCGGTCCGCTTGATTGTAGAGCGAGCCGTGGGCTTTCACGTGGTGGAGCTCCGCGCCCATGTCGGCTGCGATGGCGGCGAGTTCCCCCACCTGCCGCCGCACGAAATCCGTCACGGTGTGCAGCGGCAGCGCCATCGCCCGACGGCCGAAATGTTCGCGATCCTCGTAGCTGGGGTGCGCGCCGATCGCCACGCCGGACGCCATAGCCAGCCCGACCGCGCGGCGCATGGACGTTTCATCGCCGGCGTGCCCGCCACAAGCGATGTTCGCAGAGCTTACCAAGCGGAGCAGGGATTCGTCCTCCGTCCCGCCTTCGCCGAGGTCCGCATTCAAGTCGATGGTCCGCATGCCGTTCATTTTAACAGGTTCAATCCCGTCTGCAACCACTTGAAATCGCGCTCCGCCCGTCGTCGCAGTTCCCACGCTTCCTCCACGGTGACTTCGCGGAAACTCACCGCGGTCCCGGGCCAGGCGCGCGCGAGTTTCGGCAGATCGACCGAAATCACCTGCCCGATCTGTGGATAGCCGCCGATGGTCTGGCGCTCCGCTAGCAGGATGATCGGCTGGCCGTCCGGGGGGACTTGCACGGACCCGCAGGCGACCGGTTGGGAAATCATTTCGCGGGGCTCGGCGAGTTTCAGCTCCGGCCCGGCGAGACGCGCGCCCATCCGGTCGGACCTCGGCGTGAGCTGGTAGATTTCCTCGCGGAACCGCTGCCGGGCGCGTTCGGAAAACCAGTGTTGCTGGACTCCGGGGATGTAGCGCAGCACGACCCGGGAGTTTCCATCCAGCCGTCCGACATGCCAATCGCCGCCGCGCGGCGCGGGTCCGGCCTCACCGAAATTCAGACGATCACCCGCCCGCAGCGCCCGCCCGTGAAAGCCGCCGAATCCGGCGCGCAGGTCGGTGGACAGGCTTCCCAATATCTCCGGAACCCGCAGTCCACCGGCCACCGCGAGGCAGGCGCGGACTCCGCTGGTGAGCTTTGAGAAATCCAGGGTTTCACCCGCCGCCACGCGGAGTGGCTTGCCGGTTGCGCCCACCAAGCCGACGACCGTTTCCGCATGAAACTTGAGCACCGGGCCACTCATACAGATTTCCAGCGCTGCCGCGCCCTCGTCATTTCCTACCAGAAGATTCGCCACGCGCAGCGCCTGCCGGTCCATCGCGCCGCCCGGGGAAACGCCGGATGACTCGTAGCCCGGCCGCCCCAGGTCCTGCACCGTCGTCAGGGAGCCCGGTTGGATCACTTCGATCCAGCGTTGCCCCACCGGTTCCTCGGCGGGTGAAATTTTCTCCTCCGTTTCGAGTTTGTCCACCGGCATGAACCGCACGCGGTCGCCCGATTGCAACAAGGCCGGTCGAGCGGACATCGGATCAAACAGACTCATCCCTGTTCGTCCTAATACCTGCCAGCCGCCGGGCGATGCAAATGGATAGATCCCCGCTTGTCCGCCAGCCACCGCCACGGATCCGGCGGGCACCGCCAGCCTTGGCGTTGCGCGGCGCGGCAGATAAAGCGGCTCCGGCAGTCCGAGAAGATAGGGAAATCCTGGCGAAAATCCGACCGCCGCCACCGTGTAAGTCGCGCCGGAATGCAGGGCGATCACCTCCTCCGCGGACAGGCCTGATTTTTCCGCCACTTCTTCCAAGTCCGGCCCATGCTCGCCGCCGTAACACACGGGAATTAGCCGCTCCTCACCCGACGGCAACCGGTCCACCACCGTCGCCGAGCGGATCCATTCGAGAATTTCCAAACCATCCGCGCCCTCGAAATGCACCGCCACCGAGTCGGACGACGGCACCACATCCAGCACTCCGGCCGGCCGATTTGCTTCCAGGGCGTCCGCCAGTCCCATCACCCGTGCCAACGCCGCTTCGCCGGATTTCCCGGGAAACTCCGCCAACCATGCGGAATCGCCAAGCGGCTTGAGAGTCATGCGCGGAGCCTTGCCAATTCGCCGCCATGGAGCAAGATCCAGCTCCATGAAAATCAGGTTTGCCATTTGCCTCCTGAGCTTTGGATCGCTTGCTTCCTGCCAGGAAAAGGAGAACCCCGCCGCTGTCATGAGTGAAGAAAAAGTCCTGCCCGGAAAAGAACGCGCCGCCCAGGCCGCCGATAACGTCCGCCCGACGCTGGAGCGCGACCTCGCCGCCGCCGGTCTGCATTTCGGCGATCCGGTTTTCATCCGTGCCTTCAAACGGGAGCGGCAGTTGGAGTTGTATGTCCGCAACCGGGTGACGGAGAAATACGACCTGTTCAGGACCTATAAAATCGCGGGTATGTCTGGAAACTCCGGCCCGAAACTCGCGGAGGGCGACGGCCAGGTGCCGGAAGGATTCTACTTCGTCCCGCCCCGCGCGATGAACCCGAACAGCCAATATCACCTCTCGTTCAACATCGGCTATCCCAACGATTTCGACCGCGCCCATCAGCGCACCGGCAGCGCCATCATGGTCCATGGCAACCGCATTTCCATCGGCTGCCTGGCGATGACGGATGAGAAGATCGAGGAAATTTACACGCTTTGTTCCGCCGCGCACGACGGAGGACAGCCCTACTTCCGCATTCACATTTTCCCGGCCCGCATGACTGTGGAATGGATGCAGAAGGTCGCCGGGAATGTGAACGAGGAGTTCTGGAAAAACCTCAAGGAGGGTTACGATCTCTTTGAGAAGAACGGCACTCCGCCGGAGGTCTCGGTGGTTGATAGATGCTATCGGTTCGAATGAAGAGCACGCTGAAGAAGCTGAACTCCGGATAACGACCATGTCATTCACGCAGGTTTGAATTCCTTTCGGGAAGAATCTCTTGGCAATCATGCTGATGGAGTGGAAGTTCGCCGCGGGATGGGATTGAGTCTTTCTGAATTGCGCGATGGATTACCGGAAGGTGGTTTGTTCGGCGGCGGCGCTTGGCGTTGGTCGCCGGAACCCCTGAAGCTCAGCCAGGCGGAAGCCCGCCAGCTGATGGCGCTGGGGCATCCGCTGGCGCGCTTCCAACAAGCGTGCGATGGCCTCTATCGACGCAGCGCCGCGGGAAAACTGCCAGCATGGCTGGCGGAGCTCCTGGATAAAGGGAAACCGGAGTGGATGACCCAAATCCAGCGCGAACCGTCCACGGCGGAACAATTCCCACGGGTGATCCGGCCGGATTTGATTTTGACGGATTCGGGGTTTTCCATGACCGAGCTGGACAGCGTGCCGGGCGGCATCGGCGTGACGGCCTGGCTGTCGCAGATGTACGCCAAGGCGGGCTACGACGTGCTGGGCGGACCGGACGGAATGTTCGATGGTTTCCGTTCGCTGATGCCGGAGGGCGGCACGGTGCTGGTTTCGGAGGAATCGAAGGACTACCGCCCGGAAATGGAGTGGCTGGCACGCGAGTTGGGAGCTGCCTGGAGGGTGGCGGGCGCGGAGGCGTTTGAGCCGGACGGGCAGGCGCTTTACCGGTTTTTCGAGCTCTTTGACTGGAAATCCATTCCTTCGGTGAGAGCACTAGCCGAGCGAGTTGTGGCTGGAAATCTCCAGATCACGCCGCCGTTCAAGCCGCATCTGGAGGATAAGCTGTGGCTGGCCTTGCTATGGTCACCCGCGCTGAAAAAGATCTGGGAACAGGCCCTGCGCGGCAGCCATCTCAAGCGACTGCGCGAGCTGGTGCCCTTCGGCTGGGTGCTCGACCCCACGCCGCTGCCGCCGCACGCGGCCTTGCCGAAAATCAATGTGCATTCATGGGACGAGGTGGCGGATTTCAGCCAGAAGGAACGCCAGCTGGTGCTGAAAATCAGCGGCTTTCACGAAACCGCCTGGGGCTCACGCGGCGTTTTCATCGGCCACGACATGCCGGGGCCGGAGTGGTCGCAGCGGCTGCACTCGGCGCTGGAGCTGTCGGCGGAGCAGCCGTGGATCGTCCAGGAGTTCCGCGAAGGTCGGCGGATCGAGCATCCGGTGTTCCGGGACGACGGGTCCGTGGAAATGATGCAGGGCCGGGTGCGGCTATGCCCTTACTTTTTCACCGATGCCGCGGGAGAAACGACCTTCGGCGGCTGCCTGGCGACGATCGTGCCGGCGGACAAGAAGAAGATCCACGGCATGAGCGACGGAGCGCTGGTGCCGTGCGTGATCGGGTGAGCGCACAAAAAACAGCCCGGTGTTTCCACGGGGCTGTTATTGAAATTGTCGTGCTTGGAAAATCAGACGATTCCCGCTTTTTTGAGCGTCACGAAGGCACCATTCTTGTTGATGGTCTTCAGCGCGCGGCAGCTGAGCTTGATGCGGACGAACTTGTTGAGCTCAGGCACCCAGATGCGCTTGGTTTGAAGGTTTGGGGAAATCGTGCGCTTCACCACCTTGGTGACGTGACGACCGATACCACCCTTTTTCTTGGCCAAACCTGAACGGTGGATCTTGCCGCCGGAGCGGACGCGGGTTCCTCGAATACTGCAAATGCGTGCCATAATAAAAAATTGTTCGTGTTGCGGGACGCGGAGAATGGCCACCGAACCCAAGCCGTCAAGACGAATCCTGACATTTTCGGGCTAAAGTTTCTTCAATCGGCCTTTCCGCAGCTGGCTCACCCACGACTCGATGTCTTCGAAGATGACCTCGCGTTTGGCATCATACATCAGCAAATGGTAGGCTTCGGGGTAATTGTGGTAGGTCTTGGAGACGCCATCCGGGATGCGGGCGACGAAGCCGCGGACGTCGGAATCGTTGTTGAAATAGTCCTTTCCGCCGTGCAGCACGAGGATGGGCGAGCGGAATTTGGTCGCGAATTCGTTCATGTTCTCGATGTGGACGGCAAGGGCTCCGATCAGGCGGAGGGTGTATTCGTCGACTGCGTAAGGGTTCTTTTTGCTCTGCTCCAGATGATGGGAGGTCTGCGTCATTTGCACATCCTGGCCGCCGGAGAGGGTTTCGAGGGAAATCCGGGCGAGCGGCAGGGTGGTCGCGGCGATTTGCACCAGCCCGGGCGTCCAGGCGGGAATGTCGTCGCGGAAGCGGACGATCGGCGAGGAAAGGATCAGGCCGTCGCAGGGCGGGTCGTTGACGGGCGACTCGCTCCACGCCCGTGAGGCGATCAACGCGCCCATGCTTTCGCCAAACCAGACGATTTTCGCGCCCGGATGCTGTTCCTGCACCAGCTGGGTGAAGGCAAAAAGGTCGCGATACCAGTCCTTCGGATCGCCGATGTCGCCACGGCGCTCGTGAATCGGATCGCTACCCTGACCGCGGACTTCGTAGGCGTAGAGGCCGGTTTTGGGTTGATGCCGGAGTAGATGGTTACCGAGATTCGCGTAGTCGATGGAGGCACCACAGAACCCATGGATGCCGATGATGACTACGTCCGGCTCGACTTTTTCAGAAATCCACTTCCGGTAGCCGAAGGAGTCGGCTTTGGCGCTTTTCGTGCCGTTCGGGTGATTCACTAGCGTGAATTGGGGCCCGCAGCCCGCCAGCACGAGCGCCACCATACAGGCGGCAAACCTGCGGAATTTAAATACCGGTAATCGAATCACGGCGGAAATGTCGCAGAATCCACCCAAAGCGCAATGCCGGAACCCGGCGGCGAAAATTGATAGGCCCGGTGATAAAATGAATTTTCATCCGCCTGAAATCGTATATGGATGCGATTGGTCTCAAACGTCAATTCCATGAAAACTCCCCATTGCGCCGTCTCGGCGTTCCTGGCCATCACGCTGGCCGCTTCCGCAGCCCCACGGCTGGTCGTTTCCACTCCCTCGCTGGTTCCCGAATCACAGGTCGATGT
>JBIHZT010000222.1:0-6256 GCA_044240265.1 Luteolibacter sp.
TTCGATACGCAGGGCGTCTTTTACAACAACCACTTCTCCGGCGGAGTGACGGCGACGGATACCGCCAATGGCAACGTGACGCAGGATCCGAAGTTCGTGGATCCGAACCTCATTCACAACTTCACCGGGTTTATTCTGCAATCCAGCTCGCCGTGCCGCAACGCCGGCCAGATGATGGCCAACAATGGCGGCAAGGATTTTTGGGGAATCGCCCTGCCCACCACCGCGCCGCATCGCGGGGTCTCGCAGATCAGCAACAGCAGCGGCTACAACTCGACGCCGGGCTACGTCAAGGTCTCCGGCCCGTTTTCCGTGGTGGTTCCCTTCAGCGGCGGCAGTGCTGCTTCATTCACCGCCAACGTGCATGATCAGAACTTCCGTCCGATGACCACGCCGCCAGTCACCTGGTCGCTCAGCCCGACAGTTGTCGGATGCTCTATCAACTCCAGCGGCGTAGTCACCATCGTAGCCGCGGCCGCCGGCCAGCGCTTCGCCGTCACCGCCACCAGCGGCACGGGCAGCCACACGTTTTCCTTTTCCACTGTCGCACCGGTCTGGACTAACAGCGCTGGCACCGGCATCTGGAACACCACCGATGCCAACTGGAGCGGTCTCACCTGGGCCGACGGCGGTGATGCCACCTTCGCCCACACCTCGGCCGCACAAACCATCACGATCTCCGGCAGTCGCAGCGCGGATGACGTGACGATCGGCAACCGCACCAACAACGCCAACTACACCTTCACCGGCGGCTCGCTCGCGGCCAATACCTTCACTCTGCAAGGCGAGACCAGCACCGGCCCCACCGTTTCCGAAACAAATCTCTCCTCCACCAATGTGACGGTCGCCGGCCGCGCGGGCCTCGGTCGCGGCCGCCTGATCGTTTCGGGAAACACCGCCCTTACGGCCGACACCATCGGCAGCAGTGGCACTGGCGGCCTCGGCGACTGGGGATTCCTCCGCATCCAGGACAATGCGGTCGCCACCGCCACCAACGGTCTCACCGGTGACACCACGGCCTGGGGGCTTGAACTCAATGGCGGCACCTTGATCACCAAAAGCCTGTGGGCCGCTCCATGGTCGGGCCAGTCACGACTCATCTTCAACGGCACGCTCATCAAGGCCAACGCCGATAATCCGAACTTCATCACGCTCCAGGCCAACGGCCACAATGACCCGCCATCGATCAATGCCGGAGGGGCGAAGTTTGATACCAATGGTCATGCCATCGCCATCGCCACCGCCCTTCAAGGCAGCGGACCGTTGACCAAGTCCGGCGCGGGAACGCTCACGCTTTCCGGGGGCAATAGCTACAGCGGCCAGACATCCATCAACGAGGGCGCGCTGGCCGTCCAGGGTTCGCTTTCTTCCGCCTCGCACGCCATAGCGGCCGGAGCCGTGCTCGAACTGAACCGCGCTTCCAGCATCGACTACGGCTCTTCCACCACTTTCTCCGGCACCGGCATCCTTCGCAAGACCGGGGCGGGGGAGGTGGTTTGGGGGCCCTCTGCCGCCACCTTCTCGCTCGCCGTCGGCGCATTGATCGACATCCGCGAGGGCGTGTTCGTCGGCGGTTCCTACGGCAATGAAACGTGGACTAACAACCAGTCCGACCTCAACGTTGAGACCAGTGCGGTCTTCAAGACGGTCGAAGCCAACGTGCGTCTCAACCGCATCACCGGCGGCGGCACGCTCGGCACCGGCTATTCGGGAGCGGGCTATCAGAATCTCACCATCGGCCTCGGCGGTGGCAGCAGCACGTTCGCCGGCAGCATCACCAATACCGACAACAATCCGTCGTTCGTTGGCAACGTGGTCAAGGAGGGCGCGGGCACGATCATGCTCACCGGCGTCAACACCTACACCGGGGCCACTGCCGTGAATCAAGGCACGCTGCACGTCAACGGCAGTATGGCATCCGCCATCTCGGTCGCGGACACCGCCACCCTCGGCGGCACTGGTGCCATCAGCGGCGCGATCACTATCAACAACGGCGGCTCGCTCGCCCCCGGCAATTCGGTCGGCACGCTCACCGCAGGCTCGGTAGCGCTCAACGGCAAACTCGCCATCGAAATCAACGGAGCAGCCGCCGACCGCTTGAACGTCGCCGGCAACCTCAACATCACCAACGCCACGCTTGCCATCACCGGCACAACCGCCGCGCCTGAATTGATTCTCGCCAGCTTCGGCTCCCTCACAGGCGCGAATTTCGCCACCGTCACCGGCCTGCCCGACGGTTATGAAGTCACCTGCGATCTCATCGGCAAGCAGATCAAGCTCGCCGCCGTGAGCACCGGTTTCGCAGGCTGGATGGCGGATTACAACGGGATCTCTCAAGCCGCCGACGCGGATCCCGACTTCGACGGCATCCCCAACGCCCTTGAGTATGTCCTCGGCGGCGATCCCTCCCAGGCCAATTCCGGGATCGCGCCGACCGTGGTCATGAACGACTCCAACCTCGTCTTCACCTTCCACCGCGTGGATGCATCGGAAACGCCGGACGTCACCCTTGTCGTTGAATCCGGTGATTCCCTCGGCAACTGGCCGGATGTCCGCGCCATCGGGGCCGATACGCTCTCATCATCCGCAGGGGTGACGGTGCAGGAAAACGATGCCGCTCCGGATACGGTCGTAGTGACCCTTCCCGGGAACGGCGCTGTCACCCGTTTCGCCCGGCTGCGCGCCACCGTAAATCCATGAAATCCGCCGGCATCGCCGTTGTTCCTTTCCAATAGTCCGTGTCCGGCAGGCCGCGGTGATTCCATGATTTTCCGCTGGCGTGCGGGAGCCCCCCCCACAAGAGTCAGGGCCAATCGTGAAATTCCGCAGCCTTTCGATCTTCTGTCTGCTCCTGGTTCTCATGCCCTGTCTGGGAGCTGAGCCACTGCGTACGCTCGCGGAAGTCCGGGCGCTGTCGGACGAGGACGCACGCGCCGGTCTGCCTGTGCGCATCGAGGCGGTCGTCCTCTATGCCGAGCCCGCGAACGCTGCCACGATCCTCCATGATGGTACGGCGACCTGTTACAATGGTCTCAACTTCAGCGCGGCGGATCCGTCAAACCATCCCAAAATCGGGGATCGTATCCTGGTCGAGGGAATCACGAAGTTGCTAAGCGTCACTCCCCATATCGATACGCAACACTGGACCATCCTCGGACGCGGCGAGATTCCCGAGCCGCGCCGGCTGGCAGCGGACGAGATCTATCAGTCTTTCGTCGATGCCACGTGGATCGAGGTTCCGGCGGTGCTCATCGGCGTGGAAGCCGGCGGCATCGCCTTCACTCTGGCGGTGGAGGTCTTCGGCCAGACCTTCAAGGCGGACGTCCCAAACTCCCCGGACGCCGCGGAGCGGGCCGCCGCTCTGATGCAACGCCCGGCGCGAATGCGGGCCATTCTCGGCACGATTTACAACACACACCGGCAGATGATCGACCGCCATTTTTACGTGCCGTCCTTCGATGACATCCGGCCCATTGCTCCAGCGGAAAATGCCGTGGATGTGCCCTTGCTGTCGGTGCTCCAGTTACTCAGTAGAAACTTCAGCCCGACCGATCTGGTGCGCGTGGAAGGCGTGATCACCCAGGATGATGCGAAGGGCTTCCACCTGCGCGATGGTAACGCCAGCGTGCGGGTCCAGACCGTGATGACCGAGCATCTGCCGCCCGGCACCCGGGTCAGCGCCGAAGGCTACGGGGCGATCGCTCCATTCCGCCCCTTGTTGCGGGCGACCAAGGTGACGAGCCTCGCGAGTGGACCGCCGCCGGAGCCGCTGGCGATGAGTTTCCCTGTGATGGATAACTCGCTGCTGCAAATGGAGTTGGTGCGCTTGGACGCGGACTTACTCGGCAGTCGCAGCATCCAGGACGAGACGATTTTCCAATGCCGCAATGACGGCACGGTGTTCGAGGCCATCCTGCCGCATGGAAGCGCGCCGCCGCCGGTCTTCATTCCCGGGGACCGCTTGGAACTCACGGGCATTTGCGAACTCACCACCACCCACCCGCTGCCGCGCCCGGAATGGGTGAATGGATTCCGCATCCGGCTGGCGGATTCCTCGGCGGTCACGCTGCTGCATCGCGCGCCGTGGTGGACGACCGGCCGCCTGTTTGCCGCGCTGGGCGCGATGACCGGGCTGGCCTTGCTCGGCACCTTGGGCACCTTGTTTTTCGGCCGCGCCGTCCGCAAGCAGGCCCGGGTCCTCGGCGAAAAACTCGGCGACGAGGCGGTGAGCGACGAGCGCGACCGCATGGCCCGCGACCTGCACGACACGCTCGAACAACAACTCGCCGGCGTGGCACTCCAGCTCGACGGGCTGGACAAGGTGGCGAAAGTCGATCCTTCTCAAATTTCCACGCGCCTCGGCCTCGCCCGCCGGATGCTGCGCCACACCCGCGTCGAGGCGCGCCGCTCGGTCTGGGATTTGCGGTCCAAAGTCTTGGAAATCCAAGGGCTCGGCACCGCAATCCGCTCCATGGCAGCCGGGGCGTCGTCGGACGAGGGCCCGGCCGTGTCATTTGAAATCGCTGAGCTCACCCGACCGCTACCGTCCGGATCGGATTTCCACCTCCTGCGCATCGCCCAGGAAGCCCTTGCCAACTCCATCAAACACGCCGCCGCCCGCGAGGTGGTCATTGCCCTCCACGAAACTCCGGATGCCGTCCTGCTCAGCATCCGCGACGATGGCCGCGGCTTCACGCCCGCTCCGCCGGATGCTCCGGTCACCTCCCACTTCGGCATCCTCGGCATGCATGAACGCGTCGAAAAAATCGGCGCTTCCCTCGACATCCGGTCCTCACCCGGCCACGGCTGCACCGTGACGGTGACGCTCTCCAACCCGCCCACTCCATGACCACTCCCTCTATCCGCATCCTCGTCGTGGACGACCATGCTATGATCCGCCTCGGCCTGATCGGCGCGCTTTCCAGCGAGCCCGGCATGGAAGTCGTCGGCCAGGCCCGCAATGGCCGCGAGGCCATCGAAATCCACGCGCAACTCGCCCCGGACATCACCCTGATGGACGGCATCCTGCCCGACATGCACGGCGTGGAAGTCACCCGCGAGATCCTCAAAACCCAACCGGCGGCGAAAATCATCCTTATTTCCATCAACGAAACCGCCGAGGACGTCCGCCGCGCCCTCGAGGCCGGCGTGCGCGGCTACGTTCCGAAATCCTGCGAGCAGGACACCATCGCCGAAGCCATCCGCAGCGTCGCGGCCGGCAAGGATTTTCTGCCGCCCCATCTCACCCGCCGGCTCGCCGAACGACAATCCGTCGTCGGCCTGAGCAACCGTGAGGTGGATGTCCTGCGCCTTGTCGCCAAGGGCAAAGCCAACAAGGAAATCGCCGCCGAGCTCGCCCTCTCCGGCGACACCGTGAAAACCCACCTCACCCACCTGATGCGCAAACTCGGCGCCGCCGACCGCGCCCACGCCGTCACCCTTGCCATCGAGCAAGGGTTTCTGCGGATGTGAGCCCTCCTTGGACTGCGTGCAGCCTGCTGCCGCTTTGGGGCCATGCAGCCTGCTGCCGCCCCGACAACCCCAGCACCCCAAAGCACCCGGCATCTCTCCCAAGCACCTCCCGCCTGACAGCAGGCTGTCCCGGCGAAAGCGGCAGCAGGCTGCCGCAGTCCAAGGAACCATCACGGGAAATCGTGGTCCTTGGCGGCGATTTCATCGTATGGGAAACTGGTGATGGTCTTGAGCCAGGCGGGGGTCACCGCTTTCTTGAACTCGGCAGCGCTGCACCATTTCCAGTCCGAACCCAACGCCACCAGCTTGTGATGCACCGCATTCTGATGGACGTAGTGAAGGCGCGCCAGGTAGCTGCGCGGGTGGGTCAGACAGGTTTCCCGGAAATTCTGCCAGAGACGGGTGCGGCCCGTTTGGTTTTCCCGGCGGTTGAGTTCCCGGGTTGTCAGGCTGTGGAGTTTTCGGATCACCTCCCGGAGCGATTCCGCACCGTCCGGACCTTTCGGGCTGTGGCCGATCAGATGATAGTGGTTCGACAGAATCGCCCAGGCTTCGAGTGTCCATCCGAATTCTTGGGTGATGGTGAAAAGGGTTTCTTGAAACCAGTCCTTCATGGCATCGTCAGCCAGCAAGTGACGGCCTTCCGAGCAGCGGGCGGTGAGGAAATAAACCCCACCGAGACTCAGACGATGAGGTGGTGCGTGAGGCCAATGTTGGGTGCCCTTGGCGCACCTCTCGTCATCGGGGACCTCGCCCATGATGGGATTCAAGATAGGAACCTCAG
>JBIHZT010000224.1:0-6247 GCA_044240265.1 Luteolibacter sp.
GCCGCGGACCCATGTATCCCGTCGCGCTCGAAGGAGCGCTCAAGCTCAAGGAGATTTCCTACATCCACGCCGAGGGCTACCACGCCGCCGAGCTCAAACACGGCCCCATCGCCCTGTTGGAAAAAGGCACGCCCATCATCGCGCTCGCTCCGGACATCCCCGGCATGGACAAGACCCTCGGCAACGTCGAGGAATGCCGCGCCCGCGGAGCCCGCATCCTCGGCATCGTCACCGAGGGCGATCACGAGACCGCCGAGTGCATGGATGATTTCATCACCATTCCCCGCTGCCATCCGTTGGTCTCCACCATCCCGGCCGTTGTCGCGCTGCAGCTTTTCGCCTATCACGTCGCCCGCATCCGCGGCTGCGAGATCGACCAGCCGCGGAACCTGGCCAAGAGCGTGACCGTGGAATGAAGCGCGTCAGGAATGGCGGTAGCCGAGCCGGAGAGCCCAAGGCTGCCGGGAATGACTAGCATGATTTTCCTGGCGTCTGGAAGAAGGGTGCTCGCCAGATGGCCGGCGAAATCCAACGTTATGCGCCGTGCGTGGTCGCCCACGAAAACATCACGTTTTGCGGAATGGGGCATAGCGCCGAAACGACTCATGCTGCCCCTGCGGACATCTTCGCAGACTTCCCGGGCGAGGTGCCGGGGATTGCGGTAACAGCGGCGTGGGGTTTCGGATAAGGGGTGGCGGATTGGATGGAACCAACCCATCGATTCATGGTCTTCCTGCCTGCTCCGGTTCGTATCCGATGGATGGGACGTTCGGAATATCGTGAAACTTCCGCACGCTGACGGGTGAGTTCGGTTTGCCGGTGCCGATCATGAAAATGAAGTTACGGGCCTGGATCGAGTGTCCCCACATCGCGGAGTAAATCATTTTTTGTTGGTGCTCCTTCATATAAGCGATCTGTACTCCGAAATCATCATCCTTCTCCCGCATGGATGAGTCCGAGATGTCCTGGGACTGACCGGGCTTAAGGCGGAGAGGTTTTTTGCCGATGAGGCCGATCAATTCGAGTTGTGAGAGATTGTAGATCCGGTAGTCCCCGGCCATGAGCGACTTGTCATCGACACCGAGGGCGCGGACTTCGAGTTTCGCATCCGGCTTTGGAACGGGAAGTAGCAGAACCCTGCGGACGCCGGCCGGGAGCAGCACGGTTGCGAGGGGGGTGGATTGCGGCTCGCTTTCCAGTCGGGGACGGGCGTCGGCTTCGGTGGCGAAGAGCCGCAGGGTCTGGGTTCCTTTGTAAAACACGGGGGAGCCGATGCCGGTTTCGAAGGCTTCCAGTTTGCAGACCTTGCCGTTCGCGGAGTAATACACCTCAAGCTTGCCGCTCAGGCTGATGGGCATGAGATCGACGCGCACCATCGGTTCGGAAGCCGCAGCGGCTTGAACCTGCAGCGGAAGGGCGGTGAATGCGAGAATCGCAGCGTAAAGAAAGCGGGGAAACATAAGGAGTGGTGTTTCAGGTGATGGATAGAGGAACAGGAAGTGGAATCGAGCGGCTGATAGGGGCATTTAGATTTCGCTCGTCTGCAACCATCTGAAAGAAGTGACCTTCATGTTCCGCCCGAAGGTTTGGTTGATCGTGGAGAGCACGGGATTGGGCTTTGCCGGGTCAAGCGGGTCGCCGGATGGGATTTCCGCCGCATTCGCCGGGTCAAGATAGGAGGCTTCGCGCTGGACATAGGCTTCGCAAACCGCCTGGGCGACGACGGTCTTGCCATCGGGCGACATGACCTGTCCCATCGCCCGGACGCGGAAGCAATCCGACCGGGCCTGGATGACCGGACCGATGGTTTGTAGCACGTCGGCTTGCGAAACGTAGCCCGTATTGCCTGCGGCTTGTTTTTCATTCGAATCGAAGGCGTCGTTGTTCATTCCGGGAATGTTCGCAAGATCGCCGGCGGCTTGCAGCGGACCATTGAGGACTTTGTCCAGCGCGGCTTGCAGGGCACCCTTGCGTTGATGTTCCGCAGAGGCGGCATTCGGATTCCGGTTGATGAATCCGGCAAGGGAACGGAACGGCCCACGGGCCTTGACCTCCTTGACGATCTCGGTTGCTAGCGAGTCCAATTCGGCGTCACTCAGTTTGCGGTAGCTCAACCAGAACGCCTTTTCAGAAGCGTCCTGATTGGAGCCTAATGCATCGACGGGTGTGGCTAAATGCGAAAATCTCGTTTCGCCGCCCTGATTCCAAGTTAGTCCGGTGGCACTTACTGTGGGGAACTCGCTGCTTGTGAGGCTGGCGAGCAGGGTTTTCCAGGCGATCTCCGAAGTGGAGTTGACGTTGAACGCGCCGACTACCCCGATGCGCGAGGCGATGGCTTCTGCCGGATAGGTGGATTTCGATTTGATCCCGGCGTATTGTTTATCTCCCGGGAGTGGAATCACCATGTTGCGCGGGTTGGGCAGTCTCTGTGAAAATTTGACGGTATCCAATGGGTATGTCGAATCCGCAGTGGCTGTCCCTCCCTTGAACGAGCCGCTCAAAGTGGAGAGGAAGTAGCCGTCCCAGAGCTTGCGGTTGATGTGATAGGATGTGTCGGCCAGGATGAAGTTCGGAATGCCGGCGTAGTTGGAGACGACCGTCTCGCCCAAGGGCATGCGCATGCTGGCCTGTGAGTTTCCAACCACGAAGGAGGGTTCGAAGTTGTAGCGCGACAATTGTGCGTGTTGGAACTGCGCCAACGAAGCCAGTGACCCGCGCGGCACTTCATAGGCAGCGACCCGGGTCTGGCCCGATGCATCGCTGGAGTTTCCGCCGAAGTGGTTGAAGCTGCCGCTCGTGGTGCTTTGGAAGGCAGGATCTATCACCAGCCCGGTCTGATTTGGACCACCGCCGCAGTAGGGTGATGAGAACCACCAGCCCTTGGTATCGGTGGAGCCGTCCCAGCGGGGATTCATGATCACCGCCCGCGGATTGGCATCGACGAGATTGCGAAGCGGGCGCTCGGCTTGATCGGACGTGCGCAGGCGGAATTCCCAGGATGCGTCGGGGTCGGTGGCGTTTGCAGCAAGGGTCTCAACGGTCTTGGTCGGGAAGTTTCCCACAAATTTTCCGGGGATGGGCTGGCTGCCGTCCGAGCGGATCCACATGTCGGAGAAGCGGCAGAGATCCCCGGCCGAGGTGCGGATAATGAAATACGAAGTGGTCTCGGTATCCTTGATCGTACTCCAGCGTTGCTTGGTTTCCGGGACCTGCAAGTCATCGAAAACCATTTCAGAAATGGAAACCTGCGAGCCTGCGGGGACCAGCATCGCGCCTGACGCCTGAGCACCTGTCGGCGGCGTATTCGAACCGTCGCCTTTCCAGGTCAGGTTGGAATAGAACGCATCCTTGCCATTGAGTTTTGGAAGCAGCTCGTTGGTGTTTCCGAGGACCACGGAACTGCCCACTGAGAAAGAACGGAACTCGCCGGGCTCGAACGGCACATTGTTGATCTTCATCTCGCTGTAATTTTGAGGAACCGTGCCGGACGGCGCGGTGCCGGTGTTGACCGCGATCTCGCGCAACCACAGCCTGGGTTCGCGGATGGTGCCGTCAGGCTCTCTGATTTTGAGTTTCAGATACGAACATGTCGCCCAGATTAGGGTGTAGGTGTTTGTCTGGAGTTTCACATTGTAAGGATTCCACAAGCCGATGATGGGCTTCACATGGAGGCGAAGCTGGTATTTACCGCCGGATGGTGTGGCGCTGAGGCGGAAGCCAACCCGGAATACCGACAGGACCGGACCGATCTGGGAGTTGGTATGCTGGGAATCCGGATACATAGCCGTTCCGTATTTGGTGTTGGAATTGTCGTAAGGCGCCCAGTCCCGAATCCGGACGTTCGAACTTACTGCGGGCTGGTTGGAAATAAGGGTGCCCGATGTCGAGCCTCGGAGATCGTTGTAATTATATAGGATGCCCCAGTTGGGGCCTACGCCTTTCGCTGCGTAGGCGTCCACCAGATAGAACTTCGTCGGGTCGGTCACGGTGAATGCAACCTTCCCTGCGGTGGCTGCAGTGGTGGACGGGGCGAAGGTCGCTCCCAGGTATTTGGAACCGAGTGTCTTGTCGTCGAAGATAGTGGTGAGATCCTTTTTGAATCCGCCCGCGCTCACATCGACGGGCAGGCCGTAGCCGTCGCAGGTCAGATCGTGCTGGTATTTTCGCGGCACATCGATGGTGCTTCCAGTAGTGACAAGCGAGGATGATTCCATGGAAATGACGCGGGACTTGTTCTCCGCCGTGACGTTCGTCCACTCGCCGCCGGCTTTAGTGAGGGCGGCTCCCTGCGAGGTCACGGACCGGGCAATACGCTCTCCGGTGGTGAGACTTGCCACGGTGGAATCCGCGGGCGCGGCGACATTGACCCGCGCCTTGACCCCCTCGTCGGAAACCCAGTAGGCGTAGCGGCCTGAGGTGGTGGCGGCTCCCGTCGCGTTTTTCGTGGCGATGGTCTGTCGGGGGACTCCGACGCCGGTGCTTGAATTCAGGTTCTTGGAGATGATGAACAAGTCGGCAGGGGGATTCGCCGGGTCGGGTGCGGGAGTGGTCTGGGAACCACTGACGAGCCATTTTGGAGCGGAGGAGAGCGGTAATGGAGCGGTGTTCGCCCCGGCGCTGTTCCATGCCCCGACCCAGCGCGACTGTGAGATGGGTTTTACTGGGTCGTTTTCGAGGATCGCCGCCTCCGCGGTTACCCGCTGATCGGGCCCCACTTGCTTCTGTAACTCACCGATGGCGAGCATCAGAGCCATGCGCGCGTTGGCTCGGGCTGTGGCGTTGTTTCCAGACGAGGACGACGACCTCAGGGAAATGGAGCTGAGGGAAAGCAGACCTACGGCGATGACGGTGAGCAGGATCATCAGCGACAAGGTGACGATCAGGGCGAAGCCCCTGTTCGTTCGGGATGGCGCGGAAACGGCGCTTGAATGAGGGTTTGTCGTATTCATGGAGTAGGGTTTGGCGGGATATCTCAATGGGTTCTGAAAGCGGGTATGGCGGTGGTGACCGCCGGTAGCCTGAAACCCAACTGGAGTGGAGAAGGCAGCGCTCGCTTCCGGATGTGTTTACCATGTATCGAGCGTCGCTTTGGGGCTAGATCAGATTGCGCATTTAAAATTCGGTTTCGCGCACTGTTCAAGAGCCGTGCGGGTGGCTGCCCGGAATCCGGAATCCTCCGGGCTTGCCCTCGCGGATTTCCCCGCCATGCTTCGCCGCCTTGTGAGTTCCATTCCGGTCGAACCATCGTTGGAAGCCTTCGCCGAGCTGGCGAAGCGGGGTAATGTCGTGCCCGTTTACACCCAGCTCGCGGCAGACTTTGAGACCCCTTTGTCCGCCTATCTGAAAATGCGGGATAACAAAAATTCGTTCCTCCTGGAGAGTGCGGAGAGCACGGAGAAGGGGGGGCGCTGGTCCATCGTCGGCAGTGGCCCTCGTCTGGTTTTCGAAGCACGGGAGAAGGAAATCACCATCCGCGAGGGGTCGAAGGTCCGCACATTCACCGCGGAGGACGATGTGCTGGCGGCGCTGGAGCGGGAAATGGCACCTTACCAGCCGGTGACGCATGGCGCGCTGCCGCAGTTTTCCGGCGGGATGGTCGGTTATCTTTCCTACGACGCGGTGCGGCAGTTCGAGCCGACGCTGGGCCCGCCACCGCCGGACGTGCTCGGGATTCCCGACGCGATGTTCATGCTGGCGGACACCTTGCTGGTTTTCGACCACCGCTTGCGCCGCCTGCAGGTGATTGCCAATGCTTTCCTGGATGAATTCGCCACGCCGAAAGAGGCCTACGACGCCGCCCGCGGCCGGATCGCTGCGATGGCGGAAATCCTCAACCGCCCGCTGCATGTCCCGGCGCTCAACGGGCTGGTGAAGGTCGAGCCGGTAGAGGCCCGCAGCAATACGACGCAGGAGGAATTCGAAACCATGGTGCGCGAGGGCAAGGAGTTCATCGCCGCCGGGGATATTTTCCAATTCGTGCCGAGCCAGCGCTTTGAAACCGATTTCGCCCGCCCGGCGGTGGATCTCTATCGGGCGCTGCGGCTGGTGAACCCCTCACCGTATATGTTCATCCTGGAGTTGGGCGATTTCGCATTGGTCGGCAGTTCGCCGGAAGTGCATGTGCGCTCGATCCAGGGCCGCATCGACATCCGGCCCATCGCCGGCACCCGCTGGAGGGGCAAAACCCCGGAGGAGGACGACGCGCTGGCCGCAGAACTTCTGGCGGACCCGAAGGAGCGTGCCGAGC
>JBIHZT010000225.1:0-6237 GCA_044240265.1 Luteolibacter sp.
AAGACTGATTCTTGAGTTGCATCCTGGTAGATCATTCAATCTGCTCATGAGTTCCTTAAATGCGGAAGTACTCCCCTCACCAGTGCACCAATCGCGCACGGCATCCAAATCCACCCGGCCCTTTTGCCGCTGACAGATCAGCAATGCTTGATCGAAATTGGCCCTCGATTTCCAGTGAATGTAGCCTGCAAGACGATCCTTGACGCTGTCGGTAGGTGACAAGAGACGCAGTTTTCGTCCTTCCAGCTCGATTTCAGCGGGGATTACCGGGTGTTCTTCGCCAATTTCAACCGGCCCCTTCGGAAATTCCAAAAACAGGTGGGCGCATTCAGGATGTTTAAAATATCGCGACTTTGTTGGCTCAAATCCGATCTTCGCCAGCGCTTTCACCAGCCGATTTCGACCCAAGTCATCCGGAACCATGTCCAAATCACCGGAGCGATAGAGACCCTCGGTGTAGATCGCCACCACTGCACCTCCTACCAAGACCGATCGAATGCCCTCTCCCTCAAGATGCCAAGCCACGTAGTGCCACAGTTCTTCCTCGGTGCATCGACTCAAATCCGGTGGCTACATGGCGGTGATAAAATGAATTGATTTTTAGTTCAAATGACCTTATTTCCAGGTCATGATTTCCACCGCACTCCAAGACCTGTTCGGAGGCAAGGCCGCGGAGGCGGTGCTCCTGTCCCTATTTCATTATGGCGAATCCCATGGACGGGCCATCTCAAGGGATTTTACCGCCTCATTGGATGGAGTCCAGCGGCAACTCGACCGTTTCGAGCGCTCCGGGGCCATCGTCTGCAAACGACAAGGCCGCACCCTCGTGTATGCTTGGAATCCGAAATCCAGAGTGGCATCAAGACTTCGGGACCTGACCGGCGTGATCTACGATGGGCTGGGCAACGAAGCCAAAGAGGCCCTTTTCCGTGAGCGGCGCCAACCCAGAGCCAAGGACAAACCGGTGATCCGCTGATTCATCAAATTCCATCTCAAGAAAACAGGTTCCGGTCCAGTGAACGGTATTGGATGGCCTCAAGGATGTCATTCGGACGGATGTCGGGTGCTCCCGCCAGATCCGCCAGCGTGCGGGCGACTTTCAAAATCCGGTCGTGAGCGAGGGCGGAGAAGCTCATCTCCTCCATGGCGTGTTCCAGGTAGCCGGTGCTTGGCGATTGAAGGGGGCTGTGGCGGTTGCCAGGCTGCTAGGCTGCGGCGCGGAAGCCGGGCAGCGGATTCATTCGCCGTAGTGGTATCTAAACTGGGCGATCTCCAGGATCCAGCCGTCGATTCGATAGACCATGCGGTGTTCCGAGTTGATCCGGCGTGACCAGAAGCCCGCAAAGGTGTGTTTCAGCGGTTCCGGTTTGCCGATGCCTTCGTGATGGTTCCGCATCGTGTCCTTGATGAGATCGTGGATTTTTTTGACGACTTTCATGTCCATTTGCTGCCAGTGCAGGTAGTCGTCCCACGCCTGCGGGGAAAAAAGCAGGTTCACGCGCGTTCAAGTTCCGAGACGCTCTTCCGGATCCCTTTGCCCTGGTTCAGACACTCGATGGACTCGATCAAACGTTTCGCATTGGCGGGAGAGCGCAGCAGGTAGGCTGTTTCCTGAAGTGCCTCGTAGTCCTCCAATGAAAGCATCACGACGGCTTGCTCCCGGTTGCGGGTGATGATCACCGGATCATGGTCGTTGCAAACCCGGTCCATCGTGGAGGCCAGATTCTCCCGGGCGGCGGTATACGAAATCGCGGTGATCTGGACATGATCCTGCACAGGCCGAATCGTGCGTCAGGAGGCGATACGTTCGAGCCGGGAAAAGGTGCCAGGCTTTTTCATTTGGGCTGGACGCTGGCATCCGCCGTTGCCCGAGCCTGTTTCAATGCGGTCGGGACCTCCTTCAGGATCTCGCGCATCGCCATGGAGGATCTCAAGCTGAAGGAACTGCTGATGGTGTACCCCGACACCCGGGAACACGCGCTGGCGGAAAACATCCGCGCCGTCCCGCTGGCGGTGGCCTGTGGGATGGCCCGATGGACCGGCGCGGGCGTGATCGCACCCGCGGATTCAGGGTACGCCGGTCTGGATTCCATCGAGCGGACATAAAATCAGGGCGCGTGCCGGGCGAGAAAAACAAGCAGGGCGGCGATGATGATCAGCCAAAGGGGAAGACCGCGCGGGCGGTGCCATGATTTCATGTCGAGGAGGCCGCGCGCGATGGGACCGGAGAAAATGAGTGCCCGCTCTGTTGCGTTTTCGCGAACGCGTCTGCCACCGCCTGAGGCGAAGGAACCGCCCCCGCCGCGCGGGCTGTCACCCGCCACGGGAATTCCCGGTGCGCGGCGGAGGCGGCGGCAATCCACATTTCATCAATCAGGGGGAGAACGAACAGAGCGGGGCACATGAAGAGATACCCGGCCGCGCGCCGCACCAGGCTCCACCGGGTGGTTCCCAGAAGCCCGTTTCCTGTCCGGTGACCGTCGCTCGGATTTGCCATCGCTCCCTCGGATTCATGCGGACGGGATGGGGTGCCGTCAATTTCCCATATTGGGATTTCAACCCGCCGGGCCGCCATCAAGCTGTTGTTCAATTTCAATTGAACAAACATGAATCGCTTCTAAAGTCCAAGCCATGGAAGATCCGCCCGCCGCCGATCCTTACGAACTCGACCCCTTGGAACGCCAGGTGGTCGCCGTGTTCGTCGATGGCGTGCGCGTGCTTGGCCTGCCCCGCTCGATCGGGGAAATCTACGGCCTGCTTTTCATTTCCCAATCCGGCCTGTCCCTCGACGATCTCGTGCAGCGCCTCCAGATCAGCAAAGGCTCCGCCAGCCAGGGACTGCGCATGCTCAAGAGCCTCGGTGCCGTGCGCGAGACCGATGGAGGTGCCGAGCGCCGGACCTACTACGAGCCCGCCATCGAGCTCAAGCGGCTGGCCGGTGGCTTCATCCGCGAGCAGGTCCGCCCTCACCTGGAGAGCGGAAAAACCAAAATCAGCAAGCTCGCCGAAAACGCCCGCGGCATCGACGATCCCGCACGCAGGGAATTCCTCAGCGAGCGCGTCGAGCGGCTGGAAACCTGGATGCGCAGCGGCGGCAGGGTCCTTCCCGTTCTCCAAAAACTACTCGGCCAATGACCCCTGATTCCCTAATAACTCCCGAGTGGTTCTGCGTCCGCTGCCAGACCAAGCGCGAACACATCGCCGCCGGCCACCTGCGCGAGCTCGAGGGCGTCGAAGTCTTCTGCCCGCGCCTGCGCTACCGCAAGGCCACCCGCCGCGGGAAAATCTGGTGGATGGAACCGATGTTTCCCGGCTACGTGCTCGCGAAGTTCAACATTTCCGAGATGGAGCGCGCCGTCACCTTCTGCCAGGGCGTCCGCGGTCTCGTGCGCTTCGGCGCGGAGATCCCGCCGGTGCCCGAGTCCTTCGTCGAGGCGATGAAACACGAGATCCGCACCCGCAAGGGCGCGATGGAGGAGGAACTCGTCACCCTCACCCCCATCATCGAAATCGGCGATGAGGTCGAGGTCGCCCACGGCCCGTTCCAAGGCATGCAGGGCAAGGTCATCTCGGTGCCCTCCGCCACCGAGCGGGTGAAAATCCTCATCGAGTTCCTGGGAAATCCGCAGGCGGTGGACATGGATCTCTTCTCGCTGCTGCTGCCCCGCCGCCCCACTCCTTGAAAAACCTACCTTTTTTAACGCGATTGCGTTAGTCCTCTCGCTGTCATTTTCCTGAATACTCCCAGCCGCTACCGGCGAGGATTCGCCTGCGATCCCGACAGCACCCAACCCATCCCGACTTCCCTACCTTGGTTTCCCTCCGCTTCGGAGAGATCGACCACGGGCGGCAGCGTGACGGCGAGATCGTAAGACCCCCGCTCTCCTTGGTACCCGACTCATCCACCGACTTCCTGATCATCGGCGCGGGCTTCTCCGGTCTCGTCATCGCCGAGCGCCTCTCCGCCGCCGGTTGGAAATGCGTCGTCGTGGACCGCCGCAGCCACCTCGGCGGGAACGCCTATGACGGCATCGATTCCGCGGGCGTGCTCGTCCACCACTACGGCCCGCATTATTTCCGCACCAACTCGCCGCGCATCGTCGATTACCTTTCGCGGTTCACCGCCTGGCACCAGGTCAGCTACACCATCAAGAGCCACACCCGCGGCCGCTACTGGAGCTTCCCGATCAACCTCAACACCTTCGAGGAATACCTCAGCCGGGAATCGACCACCGCCGAGTTCACCGCCTGGCTGGAGCAAACGCGGATCCCCATCGCCGACCCGAAAAACTCGGAGGAAGTCATCATCTCCCAAGTCGGCCGGGAACTTTACGAACTGTTCTTCGAGGGCTACACGCTCAAGCAGTGGAAGCGCCACCCGCGCGAGCTCGACGCCTCCGTCTGCGGCCGCATCCCCGTCCGCACCAACCGCGACGACCGCTATCTATCGGAATCCTTCCAGGCGCTGCCCTTGCACGGCTACACCGCGCTTTTTGAAACGATGCTCAGCGCCTCGCCTGGCGTCGAGCTGCACCTCGGCGTGGATTTCGCGGAAGCCCGCGCCCGCTGGAGCCACAAGCACCTCGTCTTCACCGGCGCCATCGACGAGTTCTACGACCACCGCTTCGGTCCCCTGCCCTACCGCTCGCTGCGCTTCGAACACGAATCCTTTTCCGCCGGCCAACTGCTGGAGCGCGAGGCGGTTTCCGGCAAGCCCGGCTTCTGGCAGCCCGCCATGCAGGTGAACTACCCGGACGCGGAAATCCCCTTCACGCGCATCGTCGAGATCAAACACGCCACCGGCCAGCCGACCGGCGCCACCACCATCGTCCGCGAGTTCCCCAAGGACTGGACGCCCGGCGGCGAGCCGTTCTACCCCATCCCCGCCCCCGAAGCCCGCGCCGCCTATCAGCACTACGCGGAGCTCGCCGCCGCCGAGACCGATGTCAGCTTCATCGGCCGCCTCGCCACCTACCGTTATTACAACATGGACCAGGTCACCGGCATGGCCTTGGCGGAAGCGGACAAACTCATTGCGAAATACGGCCGACTTTGAATCTTGCGCCTTGCTGCAATTCGACCAGACGCTAGCTTTACGCCATGAAACATCGGATCGAACTCAACCCCGAAGTCTGCAACGGCCGCCCCGTCATCCGGGGAACCCGGATCACCGTGGACACCGTTTTGGGATACCTCGGTGCGGGAGACTCGGTTGAGGATGTGCTGGAGGCCCACCCCCACCTTCTGAGGGAAGACGTGTTGGCTTGCATCGATTATGCCCGTCGCCTGAGCTCCGCTCGCTCGACCATCCAACTCGCTTCGTGAACCACCTGCTGATCGACGAAAACCTGCCGGCATCCCTGGCAGACGTCCTCCCGCAGGATTGTTCACATGCAACCGAACTTGGCGCGCAACCGACGGATCTTCAGCTCTGGTCACACGCTCGCGAGCGGAACTGGACCATTCTCACAAGAGACACCGATTTTTTCGACCGCCTCATGCTCGATGAACCACCACCCAAGGTGATTTGGGTCCGGCTGGGTAATATTCGCAGAAAAGATTTGGAAAACATGCTGCTTCGCCTCTGGCCCCGGATCACGGAATTGCTGGAGACGGCCGATCTCATTGAGATCCACCCGGACTCGTTGGAAGCGTTCCAGCGAAACGGCGGCTAGTCACCGGCATGGCCTCGGCGGAGGCGGACAAACTCATCGCGAGATACGGAACCAACCCATGAAAAAACTCTTCATCGCCGGTCACCGCGGCATGGTGGGCGCCGCGCTCACGCGGGAAGCGGAAAGGCTCGGGGGCTATCAGCCCGTCACCGCCACCCGCGGGCAGCTCGACCTGCTTGACCAGCGCGCGGTCTTCGATTTCCTCGCCCGGGAGAAACCGGATATTGTCATCATCGCCGCCGCCAAGGTCGGCGGCATCCACGCGAACTCGACCTATCCGGCGGACTTCATCTATGAGAATCTCGCCATCGCCGCGAACCTCGTCGAAGGCAGCCGCCGCGCCGCCGTGCCGCGCGTGCTTTTCCTCGGATCCTCGTGCATCTATCCGAAAATGGCGCCCCAGCCGATGACCGAGGACTGCCTGCTCACCGGGCCGCTGGAACCCACCAACGAGGCCTACGCCATCGCCAAGATCGCCGGCCTCAAGCTCTGCCAGCACTACCGCGCCCAGCACGGGCTGATGTACCACAGCGCGATGCCCACCAACCTCTACGGTCCGGGC
>JBIHZT010000226.1:0-6233 GCA_044240265.1 Luteolibacter sp.
TTCCACGGAGGTCACCGCGCGGGCGAGGCGCAGCTGGATGAGACGCTGGCGGGCGTCGAAGAGATCGAGGTTGGCGTTGAGCACTTCGAAGTAGCTGTCCACGCCCTTTTCGTAGCGGGCGGTGGCTAGGTCGGTGCGTTTCTGTTGGGCGGCGACGAGAGCCTCGGTGGCGGTGATCCGCTCAGCGAAGCCACTGCGGGCGGCGAGGCTGTCAGCCACTTCGCGGAAGCCGGTCTGGATCGATTTCTCGTAGTTTGCGATGCCGAGTTGCTTGCCGACTTCGGCGGATTCGAGGCTCGCCTGGTTGCGGCCGCCGTCGAAGATCGGGATATTCACGTCCGGGGCGAACAACCAGGTGGCGGTTCCGCTGGCGAATAGCTGAGAGAGACTGCGGCTGGCGGTGCCGCCCGTGGCGGTTAGGGTGACGCTGGGGAAAAACGCGGCGCGCGCGGCTCCGATGTTGGCGTTGGCGGCGCGGAGCTGATACTCGGCCTCGCGGATGTCTGGACGGCGGTATAACAAATCCGAGGATACGCCGGCTTTCACATCGGCGACGATGACCTCGTCGAGCGAGCGGCCGTTAGGAAGACTTGCCGGCAGCGAGCCGCCGGCGAGGAAGACCAGCGAGTTGTTGATCTCCTGGCTGCGTTGTTGGAAGGTCGCCAGATCCGCCTTGGCGGTCTGTCTCTGGATTTCCATCGAGCTCAGATCGAGCTCCGAGACGGTGCCGGTGTCGAAGCGTTTCTTCATGATGTCATAGGCCTGGGTCATGCCATCATACGTTTGCTGCGCGAGGGCGATTTGTTCCTGAAGCGCGCGCTCGGCGAGGTATTGGTTGGCGACCTGGGCGACGAGGGCGATCTGCGCGCCGACACGGGCGGCATCGGTGGCAAAGTAGGTTTCCAGCGCCGCGCTGTTCAGGCTGCGGACGCGGCCGAAGAGATCGAGTTCGTAGGAAACGAGGCCGACGGAGACGTCGTAAGAGCCGGTGGTGATGGATGAACTGTTGGAACCAGGCTGGCCGACGCCGCGCCTGCGCTCGCCGGAGGCGGAGGCGCTGACCGGCGGGAAAATCTCGCTGCGGGAGATAGCATACCGGGCGCGCGCCTGCTCCACATTGAGCGCGGCGATCCGCAGGTCGCGGTTGTTGGCGAGCGAGGTTTCCACGAGTTTCCTCAACCGTGGATCGGCGAAGAATTTCTGCCAGGCGATGTCGGCGGAGACGGTGCCGCCGGTCTTCCCGGGGAACTTGGCGGAGACTTGTGAGTCGACCTTGCCGAGTGGCGGCGTGAGCGAGCAGGCACCGGATAGAAACGCGGCGGCGACGATGAAGGCGGATGACTTACGCATGATGGATTTCTCCTTTTTTGCCGGTGACGCGGTTGACGATTTTACGAACGACGACGAAAAACACCGGCACGAGGAAAATGGCGAGGAAGGTGCCGGTGATCATGCCGCCGGTGACGCCGGTGCCGATCGCGTTCTGGCTGGCGGAACCCGCGCCGGTGCTGATGACCAGCGGCAGCACGCCGAGCACGAAGGCCATGGAGGTCATGAGGATGGGCCGCAGCCGGAGTTTCACGGCGGTGAGGATGGACTCGATGAGGCCCTTGCCTTCCCGCTGGAGATCGAGCGCGAACTCGATGATGAGGATGGCGTTCTTGGTAGAGAGTCCGACGGTGGTGAGGAGGCCGACCTTGAAATACACGTCGTTCGGCAGCTCGCGGAAAGTGGCGGCCATCAGCGCGCCGACGATCCCTAGCGGAACCACCATGATGACGGCGATCGGGATCGACCAGCTTTCATAAAGAGCGGCGAGGCAGAGGAAAACGATGAGTAGCGAGATGCCGTAGAGCATCGGCGCCTGGTTCCCGGAAATTCGCTCTTCCAGCGACTGGCCGCTCCATGAGAAGCCGATGCCGCGGGGGAGTTGCGCGGCCATTTTCTCCATTTCCAGCATCGCGTCGCCGGAGCTGAGTCCGGGCGCGGCGGCTCCCACGATGTTGACCGCCGGGATGCCGTTGTAGCGTTGGAGCTGCGGCGATCCGAAGGTCCAGTGGATGCTCGTGAAGGATGATAGAGGAACCATGCCGCCGGTTCTGTTTCGGACATAGACCTTGCCGAGGTCCTCGGGGGTCATGCGGAACTGGGCGTCGAGCTGGACGATGACGCGCTGGACGCGCGGGCCGTTGACGAAGTTGTTCACGTAGCTCGAACCGAAGGCGGTCTGCATGGTCGCATTGATGTCCGCTAGAGAAACTCCGAGGGCGCTGGCCTTGTCCTGGTCGAGCTCGATCTTCATTTGCGCCGCATCCGCGAGTCCCTGCGGGCGGACTTGCATCAGCGCGGGATTCTTCGCCGCCATGCCTAGCAGCTGGCCGCTGGCGGCAGTGAGGGCTTCATGGCCGACACCGCCCACGTCCTGGAGCCAGAAGTCGAAACCGGAGGAAGTGCCGAGCTCGGGAATGGCCGGCGGGTTCACCGAGAAAACCATCGCGTCCTTGATGCCGCCGAGGCCCATCAAGGCGCGCTGGATCACGGCTTGCACGCGGCTGTCCTTGCCCGAGCGCTCTTCCCACGGCTTGAGCCGGACGAAGGCGAGGGCGGAGTTCTGGGCGCGCCCGGCGAAGCTGAAGCCGGCGACGGTGAAGTAGTGCTCCACTTCCGGCTGCTTGGCGAAATATTCCTCAACCTTGCGCAGCGCGTCCCCGGTGCGGTCATCCGTCGCGCCGACTGGCAGTGAAATGAGCGTGAGGAAGTAGCCTTGATCCTCTTCCGGCAGGAACGCGGAAGGCATCCTTTTATATAACAGAACCATCAGCGCGATGATCGCCAACAAGCTGACGATGCCGATGGAGGTGCGCTTCACCAACCCGCCGACCCAGCCCTGATAGCGGGTGGTGAAGGCGTCGAAGGAACGGTTGAACCAACCGAAAAATCCACCCTTGGCGTGATGGTGTCCGGCGTCCACTTGTTTCAAAAGCGAGCCGCAGAGCGCCGGTGTCAGGGAAAGCGCGAGGAACACCGAGAACAGCATGCACGACACCATGGACATGGTGAACTGCCGGTAAATCGTGCCGACCGAGCCGCCGAAAAACGCCATCGGGATGAACACGGCGGTGAGCACCACCGTGATGCCTATCAGCGCGCTGGTGATCTGGCCCATCGCCTTGCGCGTGGCCTCCTTGGCGGGAAGCCCTTCCTCGCTCATGATGCGCTCGACGTTTTCCACGACCACGATCGCGTCGTCCACCAGGATGCCGATGGCGAGCACCATGCCGAACATGGTCAGCACGTTGATGGAGAAGCCGAAGGCGGCGAGGATGCCGCAGGTGCCTAGCAGGGCGACCGGCACCACCAGCGTCGGGATCAGCGTGGCTCGGAAATTCTGCAGGAAAAGATACATCACCAGGAACACCAGGATGATGGCCTCGACGAGGGTCTTGAGCACTTCGTTGACGGAAATTTTCACGAACAGCGAGGTGTCGAGCGGGAAGTCCACCTTCACGCCTGGGGGGAAGAACTCCTTGAGTCGCTCCACCTCGGCGCGCACGGCGGCGGCGGTGTCGAGTGCGTTCGCGGTGGGCGAGAGCTTGATGGTGGCGGCGCTGGCGGGCTTGCCGTCGATGCGCGCCTTGATGGAATAATCCTGTCCGCCAAGTTCCACGCGGGCCACGTCCCGCAGATAGACGCGCGAGCCGTCCGGATTCACGCGGAGCACGATTCCCTTGAAGTCCTCTACCTCGCGCAGTGTCGCACGGCCTTGTAAAATGACATTGAGCTGTTGGCCACCGACGGCGGGAAGCTGGCCTAACTGACCGACGGGTACCTGCGTGTTCTGCACCTGCACGGCGGCGGAGACATCGGCCGGAGTTAGATTGTAGCTGGCGAGTTTGTCCGGATCCAGCCAGATGCGCATCGCGTTCTGGGTGCCGAACTGGATGACCTCGCCGACGCCGGTGACTCGGCGGAGCGGATCCAGCACACTGGAAGCCAGGTAATTTCCTAGGCCAATCGCATCCATGCTTCCGTCCTCCGACGAGAGCGAGATGAACATCATGAAGTTCCGTGTCGCCTTGGCCACGACCACGCCTTGTTGTTGGACTGTCTGCGGCAGGCTGGGCGTGGCGAGTTGCACTTTGTTCTGCACCTGCACCTGGGCGACGTCGGGATCGGTGCCCGGGTTGAAATAAAGTGTGATGATCGCGGTGCCGTTCGCATCGCTGGCGGACGACATGTAGAGCAGGTTGTCGATGCCGTTGAGCTGTTGCTCGATGACGGAGGTGACCGTGTCGCTCAGCGTCTCGGCGGAGGCGCCGGCGTAGTTCGCGGTGATCGAAATCGAAGGCGGCGCGACGCTCGGGTATTGGGCGACGGGAAGTCCGGTGATGGCGATGCCACCGAGGACGCAGATGAGGATGGAGATCACCCAGGCGAAAACCGGGCGGTCGATGAAGAAGCGGGCCATGAAATTAGTTTTTGTTAACGGTGACGAACGGCTCGGGGACCACCGGCGCGCCGGGTCTCGCCTTGAGCAGGCCCTCGATGATGATCCGCTCGCCGGCGGTTAGTCCCGAGGTGACGACCCATTTGTCACCGGTCATTTCACCCGTCTGGACCATGCGGACCTGGGCGTGATTGCTATCGTCGATCACCATGACGGTGCCGATGCCGCCGGCTCCGCGGGTGAGGGCGCGCTGGGGAATGGTGACGGCGTTTTCTCTAACTGCCTGAACGACGCGGGCTCGGGCGAACATGCCGGGGAGCAGGTCGCGCTTGGGATTCGGGAACTCGGCCCGCAGGGTGATCATGCCGGTGGTCTCGTCCACCGAGGCTTCCGAGAAAAGGATGCGGCCCGGGAATTCATACGCGCTGCCATCTTCCAACAGGAGAGTGACCTTGCTTTGGTCCGCGCCGGACTTTTTCAACGCGAGCATGTCGCTGCTGGATTGGGTGAAGTCGAAATAGATCGGGTCGAGCTGTTGGATGACGGCGAGCAGGGTGGCGTCTCCCTGGCCGACGAGCGCGCCCTCGGTGACCTGCGCCTTGCCGATGCGTCCGGAAATCGGCGCGGTGACGGAGGCATAGCCGAGGTTGAGCTCGGCGGTGGCGAGCGCGGCCTTGGCGGCGAGGATCTCGGCGTTGGCGATGGTGACGGCGGACTCCGAGTTGTCGGCGTCCTGCTTGCTCACGGCGTTCACCGCGACCAGCTCGCGGAAGCGACTGACCTGGTTTTCCGCCTGTTTCCCGTTCGCCTCGGCGCGGGCGAGATTGGCTGCGGCGCTGTCGCGGGCGGCTTGCAGCGGTGCGGGATCGATTTGGAATAGCACGTCGCCCGCGTTGACGTCGGCGCCTTCCACGAAGGTTTTTTTCAGGAGGATTCCAGAGACGCGGGCCCGGATTTCGGCGACGCGCAGGGCGTCGATGCGGCCGGGGAGGTCGCGGGTGATGGTGACCGTTTCCGAGGCGGCGGGAACGAATGTCACGGCCGCGGGTGGCATTTGAGATGGAGCGGCAGGGGCTTTTTTCCCGCAGCTGGGAAGAAACAGGCAGAGGACGGAGAATGGCAGGAATAAAATCGGACGCATGACAGGTGGTGAAAGCGGGTTCAAACGAATGTTCGAGACGGAATAGGTATCGCCCGGATCGCCTGTTGCGGAATGACTTTGATGTTTCCATGCTGGTAACTTCTGATTACCAGTCGTTGTGGGAGGGCTTGAAAGGTTCCGGGAGACACGGGCTGTAAGACTTAAGTCCGATGGTGGAGGTGAACGCTTCGTGCTAGTCGTCTGTAGCCTCCGGAAAGGTCTTTTTCCGGGGCTTTGGTTTCCTTCATTTTTTATCAAAATCCCGCTCTCATGATCAATCCAAAGCTCCTCAACCAATTTCACGTCAAGCCCGGAACCGAGGTAAACCTCAAGGACTACCTGACCGACTGGACCGAAACGGATGAAGCCAAGGAACTCGGCAAAGACGCGATCAAGGAACGCGCGGCGGAGATCCTGGAGGAAAGCCGCAAGCAGCTCGACGCGGCGCAGGAATTGTTATACGCCAGCGACACGCACTCGGTGCTGCTGATTTTCCAAGCAATGGACGCCGCCGGCAAAGACGGCACGATCCGCCACGTGATGTCCGGCGTGAATCCCCAGGGCTGCCAGGTTTACAGCTTCAAGAAGCCTTCCGCCGAGGAGCTGGATCACAATTTCCTGTGGCGCTACATGAAGTCGCTGCCC
>JBIHZT010000227.1:0-6216 GCA_044240265.1 Luteolibacter sp.
TGAATAGGTCGTGCCGTAAAAATTCTGCTCCATCATCAGGTCCGGTTGGAGTGACTTCACCGTGCGGCGCAGGCGAGGGTAATCGACGACGCGCCAACTGTCGCCCGCCGCACTGCCCTCGTCGGAGAAGATGCCGATGATGTCCTTGCCGTAACGGGCGATCAGTTCCTGATAGAGTTCGTTGGTGAAATCGTTCCACTTCTTGCGGTCGAACCTGGCCCAATCGGGATCCGTGCCGTTCGGACCGCCCCATCCGGTTTTGAGCTGGTCCTCAAGGGAGAGGTCATGTCCGTCGCGCGGGTGGGTGTAGAGCATGACCTGGATGCCCTTGGCCTTGCAGGCGGTGATCACGTCGCGCAGCAGGTCGCGCTTGCAGGTGTGGTTTTCCATGCCCCACTTCTTCATCGTCGCGCTGGGGAAGAGCGGGTTGATGTTGTAGTGCCAAGCGGTGAGGATGACGTATTCGACGCCCCAGCTTTCGAGGTCGTTCGCGAAACCGGGCGCATCGAAGGCTGCGGCGAATTCATCGAAAGTCGCGGGACGTTCACCGTCACGATCGCAGGTGAACGGCTTGTCCTGCGAACCGCCCCAAACGTAGTGAACGAAGAAACCGTATTTGGTTTTGAGAAACTCGGTCATGCCATTGGTTTCGGCATGAAGGGCGGAAGTGGAGAGCAGCAGGCTCGATAAAAGAATCGGGAGTTTCATGGATTTGAAATTACTTGGTATCGAGGCGGATCACTGTGTTGAGTTTATCCCAGGTGACACCATCCGGCAGGGTGACGAGATAGCCGGCCTTGTCCAAATCGAGTTTCACCGGCTGACCGGTCGTTAGAAGCGTCGCCTTGCCGAAGCGCGCGCCGTTGGCGGGCATGCCGATGCGGACTGTCGGGCCGACGGGCGGATTGAGGATGTGGAGATAGGTGATCGTGCGGTCCGGCGAATCGGTGGCGACACCCCAATCGACGGCGCGGACGCCCCAGCCGATGTTCTTGAGCGCGGCGCCTTTCTGGGTCGGAAAGGCGTTGCTGGCGAGCGTGCCCTTGATCGACTGGGCGACGGGTTTCAGATAGCTGGCAAATTTTTCCATGGTTTCCCTGACTCCGGTTTCCCAGCCGCCGCCGGCGTAGGGACCGGCGGCCCACTGCATGCCGCCGCCGTGCGTGTTGGCACCGGCCTGCAGGACGGTGTAGCGGAACATGTCTTCCGCGGAATAGACCACGGTGTTCTCCGAGGCAGGCTTGGCAGACCACCAAGTCGTGGCGAAAACCGCGGCCACCGGGATGTCCCAGGCGGGCCAGGCACCTCCATCGCGGTTTTCAAATTGCTGCCAGTGGTGGTATTCCTTCACGCCGACATCGCAGGAGTAGATCGTTCCATAATAGTTCTGTTGGAGAACCAGATGCGGGGCACGGGACTTGATGGTTTGGCGAAGGCGCGGGTAATCGACGACCCGATGGCTGTCGCCCGCCGAGCTTCCTTCGTCGAGGAACAGGCCGGCGATGTCCTTGCCGTAGCGATCCACGAGTTCGGCGTAGAGTTCGTTGGTGAAATCATTCCATTTCTGATAGTCGAACTGGTTCCAATCCGGATCACCGCCCTTGCTGTCCTTGCTCCAGCCGGTTTTCACCCGCTCCTCGCCATGCAAATCGTGGCCATCACGCGGATGGGTATAGAGCACCACCGGGATGCCCTTGGCCTTGAGCGCCTTGATCACGTCGCCGATCAGGTCGCGCTTGCAGGCGTGTCCGGGCAGGCCCCATTTCTTCATCGTTTCGCTGGGAAACAGCGGGTTGATGTTGGCGTGCCACGCGGTGAAAAGCACATACTCCACCTGCCAGGCGGCCATGTCGTTGGCGAAGCCTTCGACATCGAAGGCATCGGCGAGCGCGTCGAAGCTTTCGGGTTGCTTGCCATTGCGGTCGATGGAGAGTCCCCCCCCCTTGCCGGCCCAGACGTAGTGGACGAAGAAGCCGTATTTGGTTTTCAGAAAATCCGGGCTGGTCTCCGGACTGGCGTGGATGGAAGTGGCGGCGAGGCCCAGGGTGGCGAGCAGGGCGGCGAGCAGTTTTTTCATGAGGAAGCAATGAGGCTAACGGGCCCGAAGAGGCCGGAACGTGTTTGGTGATCGAAGGCGTAGGGTGTCGGATTGCCGACGCTGTAGTGGTTGGCGAGAGTGTTTGCGACCGTGATGGAGATTTCGTTTTTCCCAACCTGGAGGAAGGGCGTGAGTTCACATTTCCACGGCGGCGCGATCAGGGTGGCGGCCACCTGGCCATTGATTTCCACGCGGGCAGTGGCTGATAGATCGCCGAGATCCAAGGTGATCCGGGATTTCAAATTCGAAATCTCAAATGTGTGCGAATAGACCGCCGCACCCGAGTAGGTGGCGAGCCCGTGCTGGCACCAATCGCCGGGCGCGATCATGCCGGAGCCGCAAACGAAACGGACCGGCTCGGGCAAGGCGTCGCCGGCGTGGGAATCCGCCGGTGCTTGCACGCTGAGGGCGAGGACGCCGGGAGATGCCGCGGGCTGCGACAAGCTGCATTCATACGTGTGAAGTCCATCGACGGAAACCCCGAGCAAATCGAGCGGAATGGCGGCGGAATCAAACCAAAGCGATGACGGGCCGCGGGTGACGATGCGGGCGCTGCGGAATCCCGGCGGGCTGACGAAACGAAAACGAATCGCGCGGCGATCGGCGGGCGCGATGAGCGCGGGCCGTGGCGCGGATGGATCGTCAAACCCGCGCAACGCGAGTTTGGCGGGCGCTTCCTCCGCGGTGAAACGGAAGAAGGCGCGGGTGCGCTGGCCCTCTGGCTGGACGAGCTTGATGACCAGCGGGTTTTCCCCGGCGTGGAGCGTGGCTTTCGTTTCGCGCGGCTCGCATTCATAATGCGGGATGTTCCAAGGCGCGTAGGCCCCGGGCGGCAGCGCGGTTTCCTGCACGAACGTTTCGCCGCCATTCAGCCATGCCTGATAGGCGCAACGAGCGCCCATTTGGAACGGAGTTTCACGCTCTTCGGGCGAGGCGATGCTGGTGCGCAGAAACCAGACCGAGCCCGGTGTTTCGCTGTGAAAATCAAGGAATTCGTCCGGCACCGCGCCTTTAAGTCCATGGGGGCCGCTGAGCCAGTCGGTGAGAAACGGATCGCGCTCGATGCCCCAGCGGGTGGAAAAGGAATACTCCTGCCATGCGGGATGGCCGACGGGCTCGGGTCCGCCGCGGACCAGCCAGTTCTCGATGGCGGCTAGATCGCTGCCGGGCGGAAACGGACCGATGAATTCAAGGCGCGGACCGAAAGAAAATGTCGTCTCTGGCCATACAGAATCGTCGAATGCGGCGGACTGCCATGCGGTGTCCTCATCGAGCGCATCCGCATAACGGAAGCGCCGGGCCTGCGGGCCTAACACATCACCCGTCGCTGGCAGGCTGAAGTCGCCGAAGCGGTTGTCCAAGGTGGGGACGACCTGGAATTTCCACAGGCCGTCGAGCGTTTCCAACACGCTGGCCTCACCGGAAGCTGACGCAGCGGCGATGGCAACTTCTTCCCCGCGATGGATGACGAGGAGTTTCGATTCGCGGGCGGCGAAGGACAGCGGACAATCCGTGGAAACATCGCGGATTCCACCGGTCCAGGCGTTCCAATGCTCGGCGCGGCCGGCATCGCGCAAGATCACGGTGGTTTCCACTGGATGCTCCGCCGGATTGAACAGATAGAAAACCTCCTTGCCCTCCAGATGACGGTGCAGAACTTGCAGCGGGACACTGGAAACGACGTCGCGTTCGATCGATGCATCGATCGCCGCCATGATTTTTTCGCGGCCGAGGCGGACGAAGAACGCCTTGCCGCCGCCGGGATGGGCTTTTTCCAGATCGGCATCCTCGGCCGTGCTGCCGAAAATCTCCTCGATCACGGCATCGAGCGCCGGATCGTTGTGACCGGCGTGATCGCTGGCTTTCGGCAGGCATCCGTAGGCGATCACCACGCCGCCGGAGCGGACGAAATCGCGGGCTTTTTCCAAGGTGGAGAATCGCACGGCCGCCATCGCAGGCAGCAACAGGACGCGGTAAACTCCGCCTGCCACGTGCAGGCCGCCATCGGCGGGAGTCGCGCGTTCGAGCGATTCGAAGTCGAGGAAATCGAAGTCGCAATTCCGATCGAAGAGATGCTTGCCGAGTTGGAAGGCGCTGTCCTCGGGCTGTGGGTTTTCGGTTTCCTCGCCGCCGAGCGCTTCATTTCCCATGTGGGCGACGAGACCGTTGAGTGCGGGATCGGCGGGTTCCGCATCGAGCGCGGCGATCGGATAGACGATGGCCACATCGCAGCGACGGACGCCTTGGGAGAGGATCCAGCTCAAGCGGGTGAAGAAGCCGTTGAGCGATTTCGCATGTTCCCAATACGGCTGGCGGAAATGGAAATCCGGCGGCGCCCATTCCCACCAACCGCCGAGCGTGGAGTAATAAAGACCATGGAGATTCACCACCGTGGCCCCGTAGGCGAAGTCCTCCTGGATCGCGGCGACGACGTCCGCCGGCCTGGTTCCCCAACCGCTGGAGTGGAAGGCCTCGATCCAGACGCGCGGCCGCTGATAGAGATGGGCGATGGAGCTGTTGACCTTGAGGCCCTTGAACGCGCGCGCGCCCTGCAGCTTCGGATCATCGCAGCCCGGCGCGGTGTACCAACGCATGGCGCGGAAATAATCGCCGTAATGGGCGCGGCCCTGGGCGATGAGACCGCGGCCGCAGTTGTCGTGGCCGAACATCGTGCCGCGCTCCTCGTGCCAGTGGAAGATCGGCTTGAAATAACAATTCTCCGCGCGGCGGGTGACGACGTCCGCGAAGTCGAGCCGGATTTTCTCGGTGAGGTTTCCAAAATCATGCCACAGCGCCGGCAGGACCGGATAGAGATCGTAGCCCTTGAGCTCGGAAAACGCATCGAACAGATGGTTCGACCAGAACGGCATTCGGCAGCCGAAATCGAGCTCGTCCTGGAAGAACAGATTGAGCGTTTTCCCCACCTCGCCGGGGCACTCGCGTTCGAAGGGCGCGTAGAGCTTGTCGATGGCCAGCGTGCCGGACTGCGGGTGGAGCGGGTCGAACGAATTGAGCCGGGCGAAAACGAGCGCGACGAACCAATCGCCGGCGGGAGCGGTCCATTCGAGCACGCCGTCGCTGACATCATCCGCGAGCGAAATCCGGGCTTCGATGCCCGGTATGCCGTTCTCCAGCGGATAGGCCCAGGCACCGATGACGAGAGTCCCCGGCTCGGCGGCGAGACGGACGTTTTCATTGCCGGAAATCCGGCGGGCCTCGCAGCTCATCTGGCCGCCCTGCATGCCGGGAGTTTCGCGGCCGATGGCTTTCAGGATCGGCTCGACCAGCGTGTAATCCTGGAAACCCGCCGTCATTCCGCGTTGGCGGCACTCGCCGAGAAACCAGCGGAACAGATCCCACCACTCGGGCGAGAATAACTTCGGATCGCCGGGATCGTTAGTGCCATCCGGATGGTGTGGATAGCTGATGACCGTCTGCCGCACGCCTTTTTCGCAGAGCTGGTCGAGTTGCCAGGAGATGCGCCCGCGGTCGAGTTTCTCACCCGCCCACCAATAAAACGGCACCGGACCGTAGGAGGAGGGAGGACGCTGAAACATTTCCTCCACTTCCCCGCACACCGAGACAGAAGGGGCTTGGACTTTTGCTTCAGGATTTGCAGTAGGTGCCATAGGATTGGAATTCGTGCCGTCGACCGAACTGGTGCAACACAAAGCGTGACAGGAATCGAGCTGATTCCCATGGAAGAATCCTTTAATTTTTTGGACTTTCTCCTCTCATGAACAGACGAGCAAGGACTTACGTCCGGGAAACTTGGCACAGTGATTCACAGCAAGACCGCGTTTTCAGACCCACGCGGACGTCACCCTTCCTGAAGTAGGAATCCCTTGCGCGAGTGTTTGCAACGAAAGGGATTTCCCGACTCATTCGGCTTCCAGCCGTTTGCATTTCCAAAATCAATCGCCTCCGTCACCATGTCGTAACTCACGATCCGCGGCAGCTCGGCCGTCAGGATTTGACCGTTCACCGGCGCGCTCGCCTCGATCACCAACTCGTTCACCCCCCGTCGGTTTTGCATGATCCAGCGGTATTGCACGTCGCGGTGGTTGATGACTTTGTAGCCTTTTTGAGGAGGGGGCATTGGAGCGATGATGGATGTG
>JBIHZT010000228.1:0-6200 GCA_044240265.1 Luteolibacter sp.
GCCGCTGAATTTACGGCAGCAGTCGTAGCAGGCGACCGCGCGCGTGATCGGCTTCACGCGGTGGATCACGGCAAAGCAGTTGGAGCAGATGTAGGCGTGGTTCCGCTTCATTTTGCGGCGCTTGAAGGGGAGGTTGTGATAGGGCTGCTCACCGGGGATTCCAAGGTCAACGCAAGCGACCTGCCACTCCGGCCCGTGCGGATCGATGCGGCGGCGACCGCAGCGCTCGTAGGCGACGAGGTGGGCGAGTTCGTGTTTCAGCGTGCGCCAGAGTTCTTCGGGTTCGCACTCCTTGAGCTTTGGATTCAGCTCGATCGAGCGGTCGGGCCACCACGCGCGGCCGGCGGTCGTCTGCATGCGCGGGTTCCAGGAAACTCGGACCTTGCGGGCGAGTTCGTTGAGCACGAGCGACTTCGACGCCTCGGCACACCAGGCTGTTAGGCCGCCGTCATCACCGGCGGGTTTGATTTTCAGGGCTTCCGGCGTTCTCAAAACACGGAACCACGAGGTCCAGCGGAATTCAAGTTGCGGCGTGCCTCGACCCATTGAAAAAACCGTTAACAGCTTTCCTGAATCATGGCAACACGGGCTTCGTGAAAAACCGAATTTTCGGCGACGGTCGAAGTCGGGCTGGCAGGATGATCCGCGTTCATCTAGATTCCCGCCGCATGATCGACTGCTTCACTTTGGTTCTTGAGACTTCCACGCCCCACGCCTCGCTGGCCACCATCGAGCAGGACGGGCGGCTCGTGCAACGCGACTTCACCAGCGACCGCAGCCACAACGCGGTTTTGTTTTCTCCGCTGAAGGAACTTCTCGATGCGAGGAAGTCGCCGGAAATCGGTCTCGTGCTCGTGGGCAGCGGGCCGGGGAGTTACAGCGGCACGCGTGTCGGAATCGCCGCTGCCCAGGGCGTGGCCATCGCGTCCGGATGCCCTGCAGTCGCGTTGCCATCGATCCTTGCGGTGCCGTCGGCGATGAATGGCGCGCGCTGCCTGGCGATCGGCGACGCGCGGCGCGGCAGTTTCTGGACTGCTAGAGTGGAGGAGTCCAGCACGCCCGCAGAGCCGGAGCTCACCGATGCGGAGGGTCTGGAAGCCGTTGTTCGGGCGGCCGTTGCCGAGGGCATCCCGGTTTTTTCATTCGAGGATGCGGGGCGGTTTCCACTGCCGCCGGAATTGTGCGGGAAGGTCCGGCTCGAGTTCCCAAGTGCCGAGCGGCTCTGGCTGGCGTGGCAATCCAGCAGTCCGGAATCCCGTCGGCGTTGGGCATCCCAGCCGCCGCAGCCGATCTATCTGAAACCGCCGCACATCACTCCGGCGAAGCGCTCGTGGCTGGTGACGCCTCAGTCGTGACGCCGCCAGACGGTGACCAGCGAGGTGGTCCACTGGAATTTCCGCGCGGTTTCACGGATGAGGAATGGTTCGTCGGCCTGCCGTAGCAGGGTGAAGAACGGAGTGAGCATGGTTTGCAACCAGTCGAAAGTCGCCCCACTTGGCCAGTTTTCCGGCGGCGTGAATTCCTCCAACCAGGTGCATGGCGTGGCGAGGACCAGTTCGCCGCCAGGTTTCACCAGCCCGGGCAGGCGATCTAGCAGGCGTCGCGGATCGGGCAGGCGGCAGATGAGATTCGCCGCGTGGACGCGGTCGAAGGAACCGAGATCCGCCGGTAGATTCATCGCGTCGCCTTGTTGGAAAGCCAGCTTGGAGGCGTCGATTCCCGCCGGTGGTCGTGCTTCGAGGCGGGTGACCACGGACGCTTCCTCGCGGCGGTCATAGGAGATCGCCTCGCCGCGCCTCAGGCGTTCCGCCGCGTTGATGAAGGCATGGGAGAAATCGATGCCGAGCACGGAAGCGCAATCCCGTGCCATTTCAAATGTCGAGCGGCCCACGGCGCACCCAAGGTCCAGCCCGCGGTCCACGGTGCCCGGTGAAAAACGCGCCACGGTGCGGCTGGTGAAATCCAAGGCCTCATGCATTCCCGCCGGCCATGGATGCGTGAGTGGGAGAATCTCCTCTTCCTTGGCGAAGTGAAACAGCAGGTATTCCGCTAGAATCTTTTCGGATTCGTAGATTGAATTCATCGGCTGGATTCTCCGTTCAGCTCGTCCGCACGATGATAGCCGGCTTGTGCTTCTCTCAACGAGACGCTGGCGCTGTGGTCGGTGTCGTAGAATTTGACGACTTGCTTGCCGGTGTAGTTGACCTTCATCGGCGTGTTCTTGAAGCGATTGATGCCGTGGTCGATCTCTTTCTCGGTTAGCTCGCCATCACCGTTGTCATCCCAGCGGTCGAATTTTTCGAGGAGTCCGAGCATCTGTCGTTCGGTCCTGTTTTCAGGGGTGAGGGGTCCGGGACCGCTGGCACAGGAGGCGAGTGCGAGGATCAAAGGCGCAATCAAGAGTTTCATCATGGATTGAGGCTGGCGTGGCGACGGGGAACGGGCAAGCTCGGAAGCGCAACATGCAAATCCGTCTCATCGTCGCCGGCAAACCCGCTCTCGCCTACGCCAAGGCCGGGGTGGAGGAGTATTTGAAACGCCTGTCGCGGACCGGCGGACACGAGCTGGTGGTGATCAAAGCCGGCAACCGTGACGAGGTTTCGGCGCGGCTGTTGGAACGCTCGCAGGGCTGCTACCGCGTGGCCCTGGACGAGCGCGGCGAATGTCTGACGACGCGGAAATTCGCCGAAAAACTCGATGCTCTGGAGATGCGCGGCGATGTGAAGACCGTCGCATTCCTCATCGGCGCGGCGGACGGCCACACTCCGGAGCTCAGGGAAAAGTGTGATTCGATCCTCACGCTGTCGCCCTTCACCCTGCAGCACGAGCTCGCGCTGCTGGTCCTGCTGGAGCAGCTCTACCGGGTGGCGTCGCTGAAAAGCGGCTCGCCTTATCATCGGGATTGAACGCTCAGCGGCGGTATTGGTTCTGCGGCATCATGCCGAGCTGGCCTTGACCCTGCCCGGCGATCGGGGCGTTCCAAGGGATTTTGCTCGTTTCGGAGACAGGTCCCACCGGCTTCGGTTCGGTGTCCGAGGCGCAGGAGGTGAAGCCGAAGGCGGAAACGAGGGCGAGCAGGATCAACGGGAAATTGCGCTTCATGCCCGAACATAAAAAAAGCCCCGCGGCATGCAAGCCTGCGGAGCTTTTGGAAAAAAATATGCCTGGCTCAGTTGGCCGCCGGCTTGGCAAGGATCACGCGGTCGCCGGGCTGGATGCGCACTCCGGTCGCGAGACTGTCAAACTCGATCTCGGCGATGGTTTGGGTCGCCTCGATCGAGGACGGGCGGACTTGGCCGATCATGCGGCCGTCGCGCTCCACCAACAGGCTGGTCTGCGGCGTGAACCCGGAGTTCGAACCTGCTCCGATGACGAGAAATCCCCAGTCCTGATTCACCGCAGTGACGACGGACTGCATCGAGTTGCGGCTGATGCGCGAGCTGCGCTCGACCATGCGCTTGGAGATCCGGTCGAATTCCGCGCGGCTGTTGGCGAGGGTTTTTTCGGCACCGCCGATGAGGACTTCGAGTTCTTCAAGCTTGGATTGCTTGGCTTTTTTGTCGTCTTCGATCTCCTGGATTTTTTCCGGCAGGGTATCGAGCGTCACGCCACCACCGAGGGCGGCGAGGATGGTGTTTACTTCATCAAGGGCTTTTTGAAGTTCGGCGAATTCCTCATCCTGGCCTTTCAGGTCTTCCTTCAGCTTCGCAACGTCGCTGGTGAGCGCGCTGCCGGCGGACTTGAGGGAGGACACGCTTTGTTCCAGCAAGTCCTTCTTTTCCTGCGAAGCGGCAAGCAGGGCTCTTTCCTTTTTGATCTCGGTGTCCGCGGCTTCGGCGCTGGCGGTGGTTTCCTTTTTGTTGGCGATCGTCTCGACCCGCTCGGCTTCCAGAGCCTTGAACTTGTTGGAGTAGGTGTATGAGAGGACTGCGGCACCGCAGACCGCGACGATGGCAACGATGTAGAGAATGGCTTTCATGGATAATCCTAAGAGAGGGTTTTGAAAAAATCAGAAGATCAGTTACCGGCGGGTTTGGCGCCCTTGGTTCCGGCAACCACTTGGTCACCGACCATAAGTGTCACGTCCGCGGCGAGAGAGTCCGGCACGATGCTGGCGGAAGCGGAACCGCTTTCCACCGCAGTGACCAGAAGCTTGGCGATGGTCTCGCCTTGGCGCACGACATTGAGTGTGGAGTTGGTGACCACGCCGGCGTTGTTGCCGGAGGCGAGGGTGACGAAGCCCCAGTTCGGGTAGATCGAGCGGATGCGGGTTTTCAGGCTCGGGAGGGATTGGCCGCTGTTGTAATTCTCGAAGCGGCTCTTGCCCTCAGCGATCTGGGTCTCGGTGGCGGAGTTTTGGGCGGTGAGATTGGCGAGCTTGGCTTCCGCGGCGGCGATCGACTGGGTGAGTTCTTCGAGCTCGCTGTTGGTGGCGCGCATTTTCGAGGAGAGTTCCTTGAGGTCACCGATCTTGGAGGTCTTTTCACGGATCCCGTCGAGTTTCTCCTTGTTGGCGGCGATTTTGGCGGTCGTGGCGTCCACCTCTGCCTTGAGTTCGGCATTCGCCTTCTTCTGGGCGGTTTCCGAGTCGGCCAGAGTGGCGGCCTCGGCGTCCACACCGGCGCGTTCCACAGGCAGCGCCTCAAGAATGCCTTGAGCGGTTTTCAACCGGGCCTGGACTTTGGTGAGAAGATCTTTCTCGGTTTCAGTCTCCGTGACTTTGGCTTCATAGACGTCCTTGTTTTTAAATGCGACGAATGCGGAGAGCGCGAGGACAATAGCAGTGAGGATTCCGAAGAGGTTGGCCATGGGGTTTTTCTAGTGTGCTTTGAATTCCTTGTGTGCGAAGAGACTAGGAAGTCCGAATTGGCCTCCGCAATCCCAAATTTCACAGACTTTCAAACTTCGTCCGACCTTGGCTTTACAAAGCAGTCACGGGGGGGCATCGCTCTGGCAACCGATGAAGTCGATTTTACGCGTCTTTTCCTACCTGCGGCACTACCCCGGCCTCGCGGCGGCCCAGCTTTTCTGCGCGGTGGGGATGACGATGGCGGTCTTCGTGTTCCCCAACGCGACGGGCCACGTGATCGATCAAATCATCCCCTTTCCCGAGCGGCATTCGGAGTTTTCTTTTTGGATTTTCGCCGCGTTATTCGGATTTTTGGCAAAGGACGGGCTCAACTCGCTGCGGATCTTCATCAACAACATCTTTGAACAAAAGGTGATCTTCGACATTCGCTCGGATCTTTATCAAAAAATCCAGCGTTTGCCGCTTCAGTGGTTCGATACGCGGCGGACCGGAGACATCATGACGCGGGTGGTCGAGGACGTGACGAACATGGAGCGGGTGCTCATCGACGGCGTGGAACAAGGGCTGATCGCGGCGCTGCAGGTCGTCGGAATCGGCGTTTTCCTGTTTTTCCTCAATCCGACGGTGGCGGCATGGGCCACGCTGCCGGTGCCGTTCCTGATGGTCGGCGCCTGGTTTTACTCGACCCAGGGACGCGACCGCTACCGGAACCAGCGCAACGCAGCCTCGGATTTGAACGCCTTGCTGCATGACAACATTTCCGGCGTCCGCCAGATCAAGGCCTACGCTGCCGAGTCCGCCGAGCATGCGCGCTTCAACCAGTTTTCGGATCTGCTGCGGGTGGCGACGCTGCGGATGATGAAATGGTGGGCGCTGTATTCTCCCGGAATGTCGTTCCTGCGGATGACCGGCTACGTGCTGGTGCTCGCCTTCGGCGGGTCCGCCGTGATGAAAGGGGAGCTGACGATGGGCGATTTTACGAAATTCCTGTTGTTTCTGTCGCTGTTCTACGAACCCATCGACCGGTTGAACTCGCTGAACCAGATGATTCTATCCGGCCGGGCGGCGGCGGACCGGGTGTTTGAGATTCTGGATTCCGAGGAAGAGCACAACTCCACCCAAGGGCAGGAACTTCCCGCCCGGATCGCGGGGCACGTGCGTTTTGAAAACGTTTCGTTCTCCTATCAGGACCAGCCGACCCTGCACGGTGTCACGCTCGACGCCCTGCCCGGACAGACCATCGCGTTGGTCGGCTCGACGGGTGCCGGCAAAACCACCGTGCTTTCGCTGTTGGCGCGCTTTTATGAAGCGACATCGGGGGAGATCAGCATCGATGGGATCAACACCGCCACGCTGGCCAAGGCGTCGCTACGGGATCGGCTCGCCTACG